>NZ_JBNPMZ010000074.1:0-243 GCF_050314255.1 Sporofaciens sp. SGI.106 | reverse complement strand
GTAACTATTCAGCACCCCTGTTCAGGGTACGTTGATTTTTGGTCAAAACAGAGAAAATAAAATTTCTGTTTCGCCATTGCTTTGTTGTAAAATGTGGATAACTTTTCACTATAACTGCCAAGTGCTTTGGGTTTGTGGATTACTGAAAAATAAATTCCCAGTTGCATTCAAATAACAGCGTATTTGTGGATTTTATCCGGGTATTATCAGCAATTATCCTTTGATTTTTACTGTTTATCCACC
>NZ_JBNPMZ010000073.1:0-264 GCF_050314255.1 Sporofaciens sp. SGI.106 | reverse complement strand
CCGGCTGAACAGAGAGCAGCGAAAGCTGTCACGTTGTAAATGTGGAAGTTCGAATTATCAGAAACAGAAGAAAAAGGTGGCACTCTGCCATGAGAAGGTCAAAAACCAGAGGCGAGATTTTCATCATAAGTTGAGTCGAAAACTGGCTGATGAGTATGATGTAGTTGCTGTCGAAGATCTGAACATGAAGGCAATGAGCAGGTGTCTGAATTTCGGGAAGAGTGTTGCGGACAACGGTTATGGAATGTTGCTGAACATGCTGGG
>NZ_JBNPMZ010000072.1:0-264 GCF_050314255.1 Sporofaciens sp. SGI.106 | reverse complement strand
ACGGCTGAACAGAGAGCAGCGAAAGCTGTCACGTTGTAAATGTGGAAGTTCGAATTATCAGAAACAGAAGAAAAAGGTGGCACTCTGCCATGAGAAGGTCAAAAACCAGAGAAGAGACTTTCATCATAAGTTGAGCCGAAAACTGGCTGATGAGTATGATGTAGTTGCTGTCGAAGATCTGAACATGAAGGCAATGAGCAGGTGTCTGAATTTTGGGAAGAGTGTTGCGGATAACGGTTATGGAATGTTGCTGAACATGCTCAA
>NZ_JBNPMZ010000071.1:0-291 GCF_050314255.1 Sporofaciens sp. SGI.106 | reverse complement strand
GAAAAGATACTGGTTTTACCAGTGATTAGATAAGAAAAGAGATTTTCTTATGTAATGACTGATAAAACATCAGTCAGAGATGGTATGGAAGATGTGAGCGCAACCTCGAAAATCACAGATTTTCTCAGTCGCGGCATTACATGCCAATACATCAAAAAATATATAGTCTTATGAAAGCAAGCTTTCAACGCCATATATTTTTGATGTGCTCCCATCTAAAGCATCACGAATGTACCTTGAAAATTGCATACATGAAATATATGATTTTAAATATCTAAAATCAAGACATCC
>NZ_JBNPMZ010000070.1:0-302 GCF_050314255.1 Sporofaciens sp. SGI.106 | reverse complement strand
AGGTCTTAACCATCGTGTTCGGGATGGGAACGGGTGTGTCCCCTAAGCGCATCGCCACCAGAAAATTCGAGTTACAGGATTGAGAACGCATTAATCAAAATTCATTGGGAATGCTTGCATTCCTATATGAACTTTTTGATTCATGCACTCGCGTGTCCCACGCGACCGAGAGGCTCTGCCTCGAGGTTTCTCAAGCCGTACCGTTTTGACGCGGTACCTCGACTGAGTCACTTAATAACTCAACAATAGACTCGACCCTTACTTCTTCTTCCGTTTTAGTTGGATTGCTCCAGACGAAAGAT
>NZ_JBNPMZ010000069.1:0-323 GCF_050314255.1 Sporofaciens sp. SGI.106 | reverse complement strand
CCCACGCGTTACTCACCCGTCCGCCACTCAGTCACAATACTCTTCATCCGAAGAATCGAAGTAAAGTGCTTCGTTCGACTTGCATGTGTTAAGCACGCCGCCAGCGTTCATCCTGAGCCAGGATCAAACTCTCGTTAAAAAATATCTGTAATCACACCTCAGTGTGATACAAAATCAAGTTTAATCACAGTCAGGAAAACTACTAGCTTTCCTATCCCGTTATTACTGTTTTTAGGTCGACATCTTAAAATGTCTCGTTCTGAATTTTTCTCTTAAAGAAATCTTCAGGGTCGTTGTCTATTGTTCAGTTATCAAGGTTCTTT
>NZ_JBNPMZ010000068.1:0-330 GCF_050314255.1 Sporofaciens sp. SGI.106 | reverse complement strand
AGCGAAAAAACGTGGGCGGAAGAAAAAAGGAAAAATCCTTGCCCTTGTGGAGCGTCTTGCGAATTACAAGGCATCAGTCTGCCTTTTTATCCATAACTTTATGGTTCCGTTTGATAATAACCAGGCGGAACGTGATCTTCGGATGATAAAGGTTAAAACGAAAGTATCCGGATGTTTCCGAACCGAAGAAGGAGCCAGGGATTATCTAAAAATCATGTCCTACGTTGGTACGGCGCATAAGCAGGGATACACTGCTTATGAAGCAATCAAAAAAGCAATCTCAGGTCATCCAGATTTCATCTTTGAATAAGGATGGTTCTGAATAGTTAC
>NZ_JBNPMZ010000067.1:0-342 GCF_050314255.1 Sporofaciens sp. SGI.106 | reverse complement strand
GGATGTCTTGATTTTAGATATTTAAAATCATATATTTCATGTATGCAATTTTCAAGGTACATTGTGATAATCAAAAATTTTTCTGATTATCAAGTGGAGAATACGAGATTCGAACTCGTGACCTCCTGCTTGCAAGGCAGGCGCTCTCCCAACTGAGCTAATCCCCCATTTAGGTTATTTTATTTCAATGGGCTTAAGTGGGCCTTACCTCCTCAGGCGAATGCTTACTTAAGCAATGGGCTTAAGTGGACTCGAACCACCGACCTCACGCTTATCAGGCGTGCGCTCTAACCGGCTGAGCTATAAGCCCATTTATCAAAAGGGCGCTAAGCCTCTTTCTTA
>NZ_JBNPMZ010000066.1:0-357 GCF_050314255.1 Sporofaciens sp. SGI.106 | reverse complement strand
ATACTGCACGGTTGCTTTTACGCCGGAAGGGAACTCCCCTTTGCGGGTATCCCCATGCAACATACAGATTGGAAGTTCCAGTGCCTGATGTTCCGTTACATTGACTGTAACAACTGCATCGATGACATGGCGTTTCTCCGCGATACATGCAGTGCCTTTACATATCTGATAATGCGGGCATCCTTCACATGCAGAGGGCATATGTTTGACTATTTCATCTGGAGCTGCTATTACCGCCAGATGCGTTCCCTGGTGTCCCTCCTGTCCACCGACTTTTTTGCCGGATGGTTTGCGCAGACTCTTAGGAGCAGGTTTTTTATAGCCATCACTTGAAGGTGGTTTGGAACTGTTTTTGGA
>NZ_JBNPMZ010000065.1:0-436 GCF_050314255.1 Sporofaciens sp. SGI.106 | reverse complement strand
GTGTTGTCGTTCAAGCGACAGCTTTAATAGATTATCACATCATTTGTCGTTTGTCAACAACTTTTTTAATTTCTTTTTTTGCTCGTCTCTTATAACAACTCAATGTTCAAGCGACAGCTCTAATAGATTACCATGTTTGTCGATATTTGTCAACAACTTTTTATTATTTTTCCAACTCCTGCATACCGCTTCACAGCCTCTGTCCCAGTCTGAAATATAAAATGTAATCTGCTCATCGTTCTATTAATTATCTTTGTACCGAACAGCGAAACAAATAATAACACCTTTCTTTTGTTTTGTCAATAATGAATATTTATTTCGGACAATTCAGATAATTTTGATAATTTGCACATTATCATCATTTTTTATAATAAAAAAACCACAAACTCTTTTTACAAAGTTTGCAGCTCTCTTGATATAATGTACCTTCAAAATC
>NZ_JBNPMZ010000064.1:0-481 GCF_050314255.1 Sporofaciens sp. SGI.106 | reverse complement strand
CTTTTTTCTTTAAAATCAGTATAGCACATATAATCATAGCAGGACACAAAACACCTAAATCAATTGCGTATGTTGCCTCTGTCGTAAGAACGCCTAATAAATCACCATAATTATTTGCAATCATATATGGCACGATCATTGATATCCAAATCACAAAAGTAAGTCCCCCTGATATTGCAAGACATAAACTGATTCCCCAATTTTTACATTTCTTTGCAGATTCTTTGACTGCTATTGTCTTATAATTTCCCACCACCAATATTACAGACAGTAAAAAACTTAATCCAAATCCAAACACATACAGCAAGTACAATCTGTTCATAGATATGCTAAATATGAGGCAGGCAAAATAATATACAAACATCAGACATTGAGCCGTCTTTAAAAGATCAGCCCACAAGTATTTTTTATCAAGAATGCATAAAGCTATCATAAAAATTCCACTAATAATTCCCATCCAGTCAGCACCAAGCCTGCTTGA
>NZ_JBNPMZ010000063.1:0-533 GCF_050314255.1 Sporofaciens sp. SGI.106 | reverse complement strand
GACGGAAGAAGGTGGTCTGATTGACAAAAGATGAAATGATTAAGCAGTTATTACAGCAGGTTAATTCATTAACAGCAACTGTAGATTCCCTGAATGCAACAATCAATGCACAAACACAGTTAATCGCTCAACTCAATCAGACCATACAGGAACTCAAGGAACAGCTTAACAAGAATTCCAAAAACAGTTCCAAACCGCCATCAAGTGATGGCTTTAAAAAGCCTACCCCAAAGAGTCTCCGTAAGCCATCAGGCAAAAAAGCTGGCGGTCAAAATGGACACCAGGGGACACATCTGGCGGTGATAACAGCTCCGGATGAAATCGTCACACATATGCCTTCTGCATGTGAAGGATGCCCGCATTATCAGATATGTAAAGGCACTGCATGTATCGCGGAGAAACGCCATGTCATCGATGCAGTTGTTACAGTCAATGTAATGGAACATCAGGCACTGGAACTTCCAGTCTGTATGCTGCATGGAGATACCCGCAGAGGGGAGTTCCCTTCAGACGTAAAAGCAACTGTGCAGTAC
>NZ_JBNPMZ010000062.1:0-552 GCF_050314255.1 Sporofaciens sp. SGI.106 | reverse complement strand
TATCTGTAACAGACATTGTGAAATATCTGAAAGGGATCACTGGAAGAAAACTCTTTGAACAGTTTCCGGAGATCCGTGAAAAGCTGTGGAAAGGGCAGCTGTGGAATCATTCATATTATGTAGAAACGATTGGCTCAGTATCGGAAGAGAATATCAGACGTTACATTGAGCAGCAGAGAAAATCATATTAAAGGAGGAGAATGGAATGCTGTTAGCAAAAGATACAACGGTCCAACTGAATCAGGTTTATGCAAATATCGTTGGGCATATGTGCTATGCAGCATATAAGCTCTGGAATGTCTGCAATTATGAACGGCTCCATTACAAAGAACTGGGGCTGGAACAGTATCCGGACTGGTATTATCAGAAAGCATCACATAAAGAGGATCTGTGGTACAGGTCACTTCCATCACAAACAGCACAGGAAGTGTGTAAGCTGCTGGATAAGGCCTGGAAGTCTTTTTATGTGCTGCAGAAGAGCAAAGGGGTACAGAATCCAAGACCACCATATTTTAAACAGCGTAAGATGGCAGTCACTTATATGCAGAATGG
>NZ_JBNPMZ010000061.1:0-635 GCF_050314255.1 Sporofaciens sp. SGI.106 | reverse complement strand
GGCGAAAACCTGCAGGCATTAGCTGTTGCATTAAATACCGTAGGTGCAGTCAGCATCAAACGCACCCATGAGATTCTTTCCGGAGTATTTAACATTCCGATTGCAACAGGAACGATCAGCAGCATGGTTAAAAGATGCGCTGACAGTCTGAGTGAAACAGTAGGTAAGATCAAAGACAAGATGATTGGTTCCGCACTTGGACATTTCGATGAAACCGGAACCAGAGTGGACAAAAAACTCTGGTGGGTTCATGATGCCTCAAACTGTGAATACACCTATCTTGATATCAGTCCCAAACGTGGAACTGCAGGCATGGAGCAATGCGGCGTTCTCCCGGAATTCAAAGGGATTGCCATGCATGACTGCTGGGCTTCCTACTGGAATTATCCGGATATTCAGCATGCAGTCTGCTGTGCCCATCTTCTCCGTGAATTAACGGGGATTGATGAAAATCACCCTGAGCAGAAGTGGGCATCTGCATTTATAGACCTGTTACTGGAAATGAAAAAGGTCAAAGATAAAGCGGTAGAGAAAGGTAAGGATTCTCTGAGCTATTATCACTATCATAAGTTCGATAAGAAGTATGATGAACTTATCGAACAGGCCAGGAAGGAAAATCCACTTCCCGAAACCAC
>NZ_JBNPMZ010000060.1:0-675 GCF_050314255.1 Sporofaciens sp. SGI.106 | reverse complement strand
TTTTCAGACCTTCGGTAGTAATCCGGATATTCACATTTACTTCCATCGGAAAATACCGCCAGCCCATGCATCGCATAATCGATACCAATAACCTTCAATTCTCTTTCTTCTCTGTCCCGGACTTGGTTTTCATCCGAACAGTATTCAAAAAGTATACTGACGTAGTACTTCCCTGTAGGTTGTTTTCTTACTGTCACAGCCTTCATCCGGAATCCTTCCGGAATCTGTCTGTGGATCTTCGCCTTTACGATACCTGCTTTCGGGAGTTTGATTCCATTAGCAAGAAATCGAATATTCCCATTCACCAGATTCGTAGTATATGCATTACGGCTGTGATGCTTCGACTTGAATTTCGGAAAGCCGATCTCCGGACGTTCAAAGAAATTCCTGTATGCCCGTTCCAGATGGAGCTGCACATTCGCCAGGGCAAGAGAATCTACTTCCTTCAGCCACGGAAATTCTTCTTTATACGCAGCCGGTGTAGTCTTCAGCATCTTCCCTGTCTTCTTATACTCTTCAACCTTATCCGAAAGCATCTGGTTATAGATGAACCTACAGCATCCAAATGTCTTCGCAAACAATTCTTTCTGTTTTTCAGTTGGATAAATTCGGAATTGGAATGCTTTATTACTCTTTCCCATGTTTCTCACCCTGTGTTTCAATGTACTCCCTGAT
>NZ_JBNPMZ010000059.1:0-709 GCF_050314255.1 Sporofaciens sp. SGI.106 | reverse complement strand
GAAGGAGCCATAGGAATGGACATTTCTCTGTATCTGGTACAAAAATAGCTGATTCTGGGTACACGAAATAAAACGTCTTGGTTTTCCGTTCTACATGGCCTTGTGTATACCCATCCATCTACGGCAGCGTACCTCCCGTGTCTACCAGGATCACCCGCATTTCTGCAGAGTCCTAACTTCCTTCGTCCCGCCTGTCCATAACCAGGGTGTCAGCTTAGCTCCTTGTCAGGGTCATGCCCTATGGAAAATATTCCTGCCGACTACTGGCTCATTCTTTGTCTTAAGTCTTACTGACCTGTTCTGTACGATCCACAAACCAGCACCTTTCGGTGGACGTTTTCCCAGCTCGTTTCTCATACCTTTCAGCTTTCCTGTCACAGCTGAATTCAGCTCTCAGATCTGTTTTCTAAAGGCTCAATTCAACTGTGACAAGGGTGTTATTTTTGTCTCTGGTTGTTATGCTACCTTCATCTGCGGCCTCCTGATGTCTCCCATCAGTTTTTCCGCATCATAATCTACACCTTTTGTAAGAATCGCGTAGAATACCCTTATAACCTTGCAGGCTACCGCAACCACTGACTGCATTTTTTTCAGCGGATTTTCCTTTCGGCTCCGATAATACTCATGTATTTCTCGGAACTCCGCATTCTTTCCAATCAGCGATATCGCTGCCTCATACAGCACATATCTCAGGCGCTTCCGTCCGCGA
>NZ_JBNPMZ010000058.1:0-785 GCF_050314255.1 Sporofaciens sp. SGI.106 | reverse complement strand
ATCAATCGAGTAGGAGGAATTTCTCTTGATTGAGAAATTCCGACCTCTCACACCACCGTGCGTACCGTTCGGTACACGGCGGTTCAATCAACTTAACAAGTAACACACCTTTCGGTGTAGTAATCTAACATTGAGACTAATCCGAATGAGGTTAGTCTCTTATTGCTTATAGCTTGGCTTACATCTGAACCTCGACATACTCTTGCGAACCCTTTAGCATAGGATGTTCGCTTTGCCGCCCATTGGGGCACGCCTAGTTTCATTAAATTCTTTGCCCTGTTTTGTGGTGTTTTCCATTGTTTCCATATACACATTCGAAGTCTGAATCGGATATGTTTATCCATTTCTCTGCACAGATGTTTCATACTTCCTATCTTGAAGTAGTTAACCCACCCTCTGATAAGTTGATTGATTTTCTCCACTTTGTAGCTGTTGCTTACACCCCAGCTACGACAGGTGAGTTCCTTCATCCTCTTCTTTAACTTCTCAATTGATTTTGCATGTGGTTTCGCCTTATATTGGTGTGCTCTTGAATCAAAATAGAATCCAAATCCAAGGTATTTGAGTCCTTGCGGTCTATCCACTTTACTTTTTGTCATGTTGACTTTAAGCCCTAGTTTCTCCTCAATAAATCGAGAAATATTTCTCATTACTCGATTTGCAGACATTTCACTTCCAACCATAATGATACAGTCATCCGCATATCGCACGAAATTGAGCCCTCGCTTTTCCATTTCTTTGTCAAGTTCATTGAGCATGATATTCGCTAATAGCGGAGAAAGATT
>NZ_JBNPMZ010000057.1:0-1001 GCF_050314255.1 Sporofaciens sp. SGI.106 | reverse complement strand
AGGAGCTTCCTGTATAATTCAAGTATAGGGAATTCCGAGAAAGAAGGTTGAGAAAAAAATACCTCAGAGTAAAATAAGATTACTGACTTTGCCGGTTAGTAAAAATCTTATTGAACAGAGAGGTATCTGAAATGAATTATAACACACAGAACGCAAAAATAGCATCCATTACTGAAAAAACTTTAATTGTTGGCATTGATGTTGGAAGTGAAACGCATTACGCCAGGGCTTTTGACTGGAGGAATTATGAATATAGCAAAAAGCCGCTGGAGTTCAGTAACACAGAAGCCGGATTTCTGACATTGAAAGCATGGATGGAAGATATCGCAGAAAGACATGGCAAAACTGCTGTGGTTCCCGGAATGGAGCCGACCGGGCATTACTGGTTTGCGTTAGGGAAATTCCTGCAGGACAGCGGAATGAAGCCAGTACATGTGAATCCCCATCATGTTAAGAAATCGAAGGAACTGGATGACAACAATCCAAACAAGAATGACCGTAAAGATCCCAAAACAATTGCGGCACTGGTCAACGAGGGACGGTTTTCGTATCCATATATACCGACCGGTATTTACGCAGAGATCAGGAGCCTTTCTAACCTGCGTTTTCAGACGCAGGAAGAGCTCACAAGGATCAAGAACCGGATTGCAAGATGGTTTTCCATCTACTTTCCGGAATATAAAGACGTATACAGAGATCTAAAAGCAGTCAGTGGCAGAATGGTGTTGAAGGTAGCCCCGTTGCCAGAGGATATTATAAAACTCGGGGCAGAAGGTGTGAACCAGATCTGGAGAGATGCGAAGCTGAGAGGCGCTGGAATGAAGAGGGCAAAGACCCTGGTATCAGCAGCAGAGCATAGCATTGGGAGCAAGGAAGCGCCGGAAGCAGCGAGAATGGAATTAAAAAATCTGCTGAGTGACATGGATGTATATGCGTCAAGGCTGGAGGAACTGCTCCAGAGTATAGAAGAAAAACTAAAGGAGATCCCATATATTGATAAA
>NZ_JBNPMZ010000056.1:0-1022 GCF_050314255.1 Sporofaciens sp. SGI.106 | reverse complement strand
AAACCACGAAGAATATTCACATAGTCCTGCCGCTGATCGATGACAGCATAAATAGTGATACGTTTTCTCTTTTCGTTTATTTTATAAAACACTAAATCTTTTTCAAGGATCAACACTTTATAGCCCTGGCGTTTCAGCACAGGATATCTTGGATCTTTCCCAAGATAAGGGTTATCTCCAAGTGCCAGAATAGATTCCTCTATATCATCCAGTTTTTGTAAGGCAACATCAGGACCGAAATTTTGTGCAATGCCAAGAATTATTTTTCTAAGTCCGCTGTCGGCAACATCTGTACGTACAATCTCGTATTTCACAATTATCCCTCCTGAAGGATCTTTCGCAAGTCATTGAATGTATCGGAAATCGGTGCAATCCGGTCGTTTTTTACATCATCTTCAGCTTCTGCCAATATTTCCAGTAATTCAATGCGTGCTTTCATAGTTTTATAATCTTCATACGAAAGAGATACCGTATCACCGCGGCCATTTACAGTAATTATGACAGCTTCCCTATTCTCTTTACACAGTTTGGAAATATCATTGTAATGGTTTCTTAAATCTGCAGACGGACGAATGGTTTCTTGTAAAAACATATGAATTCCCCCTTTTTTAAATATAGTCATATTATATCATCGTATGCCTATTAATGCAACTGATATAGCAGTTAATTTTTATATCAGATGAGGGATGACTCCCGCCTCTGTAGGCGGTGAGCAGCAATTATGTATCAGTGGCGGGTTTCAATCCCCCATCTGATATACGCTCCGCGAGGATGCGCAGGAATTCGGATTGGAAATATGTCTGCTATGCAGACCCGAATTCCGCGCCAAGACTCGCGAGCGAGTCTTGAATACCATCAACAACCAACAGTTGATTTTTTCAACCTAAATCAATTATGAATCCATTGTAGTTGATTTTGTCTACTGTTACAATTATGGTAGAGGTGATAAGTTTGAAAGAAATCATTATTGCGCAAACAATTATAGTTACTATTCACAGTTGTTTTAAATTCATTATGAAATC
>NZ_JBNPMZ010000055.1:0-1047 GCF_050314255.1 Sporofaciens sp. SGI.106 | reverse complement strand
GAAAAAAGATTTTGGATATATCATGGCTCCGAATTTGTTATATATACTGTTTTGTGTCGGACCGATGGTGATATTACAGAATGTTTATTGCTTTATATTAGGTATATCTGTTCCTGTACCTGCATTTATCGGGACAGTATTATCATTTGTAGTTATGTGTATATTTGCAATAGTATTTTTGTGTAAGTCGATTTGTTTATTAGAAAATAAAACAGTCGGTTAATGAACGAGTATTGATTATCATTGAAATTAGTATCGTTATATTTGTGAGGTGATTCGTGATGAAAGAAAATATTATAAAGAATCTGACGGCAAAAGATGATAAATATGCCTGTGCTCTGTCTGATAAGATAATATCTGAAAGTAAGGAAACAGATGAATGGTACGAATACTTTGATGATTTTGCTTCGCTTCTTGACCATCCGAAATCATTGGTGAGAAATCGAGCACTACATATTCTTGCAGCAAATGCACAGTGGGATGAGGAAAATCATTTTGATGGGGTTATTTCTGATTTTCTCATGCATATAACGGATGAAAAACCGATTACCGCCAGACAATGCGTTAAGGCTCTCGCCCAGATAGGGGTGGCAAAGCCGCAGTATATTCCAATAATCTTGTCAGCCTTGCGGGGTGCTGATTTATCAAAGTACAAGGAAAGTATGCGCCCGTTGATTGAAAAGGATATTGCAGAAACGGAACGGATATTGACGGATTTTCTGCGCACAACACCAAGCGATTTGCAGAGGCTGCACTTGGAATGGAGGAATGCGTTACAGCCTATGCCAGGGTTAATACAGGTTCGGCAAATGTGCTGCACAAGCTTGGATTCACTGACGAGGCGGTAATTCCTTACGAATGCAGCGGCGGTGAAATGATAACAGAAGGGATTTTGTGCAGATATAAAAAAATTTAGGCAAGTATTATCCGTGTAAAACAGGTCGGAATCCGTGTGATTCCGATTTTTTTTTAACAATCAGAAAATGATTGAAGAAGAAAAGAATATGGAAAAGTAATCAAGAGAGGAGCAGACAGCTCCTTTCTTTA
>NZ_JBNPMZ010000054.1:0-1094 GCF_050314255.1 Sporofaciens sp. SGI.106 | reverse complement strand
TTTTGTTTGCGCGCCATGGGCGCGCTCTAACGGGTGAAAGTCCCGAACACGCCTAGGCAACGAGGAAGTGTATAGCCGAACAGCAAGGGTGTCCATCGTGAGGTGGAATCTGAAGGAAGCTGTAAGCAAACTCTTGGTCCGACGGACAGAAATCACATATAAGGCTCGGAAATACGGATAAGTCTGCAAAAGAAGATGAAGTCCAAAAGTTGCTGGAAGTACGAGTAAATGTGGCGGATAGATGAGAGGAAAGAGCGTGCACCTTAAGCGTGGAGGTCTCACAGAGGTTTCATTAGCCTAGTAACAACGAACTGTGAGAAGTCAGCCGAACCCATAGTAGTGAAGAAGTTTCTGTAACGGAAATGGAGCGAAGGGGTGAACAATCAATAAGTTTGAGTATGTCTCGTATTGCAGAAATGACAACATCTGCCGTAACCAATCGGGTAAAAGATGGTCAAATCAAGCGAGACGGAAAGGAAAGAACGCATGGACACAGGTAGTCTAATGGAGCAGATTTTATCTAGCGATAATCTCAATAGAGCATATCTGCAAGTCGTACGAAACAAAGGTGCAGAGGGAGTGGACGGAATGAAGTACACAGAACTCAAGGAACATCTTGCAAAGAACGGCGAAATCATCAAGGAACAGCTGAGGACAAGAAAATACAAACCTCAACCAGTACGAAGAGTGGAGATACCAAAGCCTGATGGTGGTGTCAGAAACCTAGGAGTACCAACAGTAACAGACAGATTTGTACAACAAGCCATCGCACAGGTACTAACACCAATCTATGAGGAACAATTCCATGACCACAGTTATGGATTCAGACCGAATAGGTGTGCACAGCAAGCAATCCTAACAGCACTTGATATGATGAATGATGGCAATGATTGGATTGTAGACATTGACTTGGAAAAGTTCTTTGACACAGTGAATCATGACAAGCTGATGACCTTGATTGGAAGAACAATCAAGGATGGAGATGTCATCTCCATTGTGAGAAAGTATCTTGTCAGTGGAATTATGATTGATGATGAGTATGAAGACTCTGTAATAGGAACACCGCAAGGAGGATTATGCCGAGCTCGGCATAA
>NZ_JBNPMZ010000053.1:0-1107 GCF_050314255.1 Sporofaciens sp. SGI.106 | reverse complement strand
AAATTCCCGTTAGAGAAATGGGAAGAAGGCTTCCACATCGCAAAGACAGGCGAGGGCGGAGCACTGAAGGTAGTTCTGGTACCGGATATGGAAGCATAGGAGGAGAAAAGTATGCAGCGTATATTGAATAACCCGGATAACATCGTAGATGAGATGCTCAAAGGTTTCTTAAAAGCACATAGTGATATTGTAGAAGCAACAGAAAATCCGCGTGTCGTGAAAGCAAAAGACATTCCGGAAGGAAAGGTCGGAGTAATCACAGGAGGCGGTTCCGGTCACAAACCGGCATTCGTAGGATACTGCGGAAAGAACCTGTGTGATGCAGTAGCGGTAGGAGAGATCTGCTCCTCCCCGACAGCAGCGGCATTCATGGATGCAGCCAAGGTTGCAGATCAGGGAAAAGGTGTTGCATGCCTGTACGGAAATTATTCCGGAGATAACATGAATGTAAAGATGGCAGTGAAGATGGCAAAGAAGGCAGGAATCACTGTAAAGACAGTAGTGGCAAATGATGATGTGGCATCTGCACCGAAGGATCAGAGAGAGAAACGCCGCGGCGTGGCAGGAGAGGTCCTGATGTGGAAAGTCGGCGGAGCAAAGGCAGCAAAGGGCGGAGACCTGGATGAGGTTATCGCAGCAGCACAGAAAGCCATTGACAATACCCGTTCTGTAGGAATCGGTCTGACACCATGTACACTTCCTGCAGTGGGACATCCGAACTTCGAGATCAAGGACGGAACCATGGAAGTGGGAATCGGCCATCACGGAGAGCCGGGAATCGAGGTATGTGAGCTGGAGACAGCAGACAAGATGGCAAAGAGAATGGTGGATGTAGTCGTGCCGGATTATCCGTTCGTAGAGGGTGATGAAGTAGTTGTACTTGTATCCGGACTGGGAGCAACACCGGTGATGGAACTCTATGTATTATATGATGAGATTGACAGACTTCTTACAGAGAAAGGAATCAAGACTCATAAGGCATATGTAGGAAACTACTTTACATCACTGGAAATGATGGGAGCAACACTCACTATTATGAAGCTGGATGATGAGCTGAAGGAATTAATTGATATGCCGGCAGAAAGTATGGGACTGAAGCAGTTCTAA
>NZ_JBNPMZ010000052.1:0-1168 GCF_050314255.1 Sporofaciens sp. SGI.106 | reverse complement strand
AACGGAAGAAGGTGGTCTGATTGACAAAAGATGAAATGAACAAGCAGTTATTACAGCAGGTTAATTCATTAACATCGACTGTAGATTCCTTGAATGCTACAATCAATGCGCAAACACAGCTAATCGCTCAGCTCAATCAGACGATACAGGAACTGAAGGAACAGCTTAATAAGAACTCCAAAAACAGTTCCAAACCACCTTCAAGTGATGGCTTTAAAAAGCCTGCCCCAAAGAGTCTCCGTAAGCCATCAGGCAAAAAAGCTGGCGGTCAAAATGGACACCAGGGGACACATCTGGCGGTGATAACAGCTCCAGATGAAATAGTCAAACATATGCCTTCCGCATGTGAAGGATGCCCGCATTATCAGATATGCAAAGGCACTGCATGTATCGCGGAGAAACGCCTTGTCATCGATGCAGTTGTTACAGTCAATGTAACGGAACATCAGGCACTGGAACTTCCAGTCTGTATGCTGCATGGAGATACCCGCAGAGGGGAGTTCCCTTCAGACATAAAAGCAACTGTGCAGTACGGCGAAAACCTGCAGGCATTAGCTGTTGCATTAAATACCGTAGGTGCCGTCAGCATCAAACGCACCCATGAGATTCTTTCCGGCGTATTTAACATTCCGATTGCAACAGGAACGATCAGCAACATGGTAAAAAGATGCGCTGACAGTCTGAGTGAAACAGTAGGTAAGATCAAGGATAAGATGATCGGTTCTGCGCTTGGACATTTCGATGAAACCGGAACCAGAGTGGATAAAAAACTCTGGTGGGTTCATGATGCCTCAAACTGTGAATACACCTATCTTGATATCAGCCCCAAACGTGGAACTGCAGGCATGGAACAATGCTGTGTCCTCCCGGAATTCAAAGGGATTGCCATGCATGACTGCTGGGCTTCCTACTGGAATTATCCGGATATTCAGCATGCCGTCTGCTGTGCCCATCTTCTCCGTGAATTAACGGGGATTGATGAAAATCATCCTGATCAGAAGTGGGCATCTGCATTTATAGACCTTTTACTGGAAATGAAAAAGGTCAAAGATAAAGCGGTAGAGAAAGGTAAGGATTCTCTGAGCTATTATCACTATCATAAGTTCGATAAGAAATATGATGAACTTATCGAACAGGCCAGGAAGGAAAATCCACTTCCCGAAACCAC
>NZ_JBNPMZ010000050.1:0-1546 GCF_050314255.1 Sporofaciens sp. SGI.106 | reverse complement strand
CAAACATAGAAACAACAACAGGCTCCATAATGCTTTTGTTAATACGTTTGGCAGGATAACCTACTGAATCAAGTATTTTTTCTCCTGTCATATAGCGATAGTATTCAGCGATACGATGGCACAATCTGTCAAAGTCATCATAAGTAACAACATCAAGATTAAGCTTTTCTCGTTGTTTACCACAACATTCTTCCCAAAGAGTAGTAACGACAGATCTTTTTAGACGGAAACGTGGTGCATGAGGCCACTTAGGGGCAGTATCAATGTATAATAAATCAGGGCGTAGTTCGCTGGAAATACGAGGATAATGATCTTCATAATTAGGATATTTTTGTTGAAGCATATTTATGAAGTCACGTACAATCGTCCAGTCATTTCGTAAAATCTCTACATCTTCATCATTGAATTCGTGAAAATCAAAACCTTCAATTGGAAAGTTTGCGTAATCAGCTGCTTTTACAGTCGTTTCGGAATCGTATAAATAGTAGACAATCAACATGTGCTCCAGTTTTTGCCAAAAATGAGATGTATAGAAGTCTTCATATACGATTTTATTTGGAGAAACAGCAGTGATTGACATTGGTTCTTTGGCTTCAAATACATCTGGGTTTGATTTGCTTCGTTTTAATCCAGTTACCTTAAGTTCTGTAGGAACGCCATCTACGATAAGGTCTGGTCTTTGATCAGAATCAGATGGATAGCCCAAGATGGATTGCTCGACTACGTCTCCTGCAATACCAGTAATTTTAGGATGTTTTATGGTTCTATCAAACACATTATTGGAATCAGCTTCACCAAGTGTCATTCCAAGATATGCTTTTAATCTTTGGTACAATTCTTTTTTTCTATATGGGTGCATTTCAGCCATGATATTTATCTCCAATTTCCTTCTATAGTCTGTCAGTGCCATTATATCACATGATTTTTATGATTACTATTAGATAACTACACTGAAAAATAATCACCTGTAATTGTTTGGTAAGAAAATCATTTGGATGAATATTTTGTGATGAATTTTGGATTACATAGTAGAATTTGCTTTGAATTTTTACCGACAAGTATATGAATGATTGTACATTTGAAAACGATGGTTGTTCCCTAGTGTTTAAGTGAGGGATGACAATTTGCAATCGTTTGAAGCTTTTTATCAAAAAATGTAGTATAAGACCTTTTTTCTTTCTATATAGGTAGAGGAGCATTTAGAGAATGATTAATTTCATCAAAGTCATTTTGATTTTTGACATGGACAGAAATCGACATCTCTTCACCGTACCTTGACAATTTCATAGCTCTTTTGCACGAGGATACTTAATCTGAAATTTTTATCCTGCGTGTCAGAACAGTGCATACGTTTCGGTTAAATCTGATACAGGAACGTTGAGGTGAAAGGGTGCGATTGTAACTTGTTGATTTAGCAAATAGGAAAGGAATAAGAAAAGTATAGGAGCTTCCTGCATACTTTAAAGAGTAAAGGGAATTGACCAAAAAGAATACCTCAAGTAAATTTAGATTATTACTGACCGGGCAGTTAGTAAAATCTAAAAAC
>NZ_JBNPMZ010000049.1:0-1587 GCF_050314255.1 Sporofaciens sp. SGI.106 | reverse complement strand
ATAAAAAAGTGTCTTTGACACTTCAACTCCCCTTCCCCTCAATCTTGAGGGGTTAGGGGTTTCTTTTTCTCTCATTTTCCCTCATAATAGTCTTATGAACGTTTTACAGGAAATCTTTAATGACCATTATGAAGAAATGCTTTATCTTTTACATCCTCGCAATTCTGTCCTTGAGAATGTAGACAAGATGCTTAACTGTGGTGATGCTTCCTTTGGTGGGGCAATGTACATCTGTGATAAATGCGGGAACTATAAATTCGTACCTTTTCGTTGTCACAGCCGATTCTGTCCTACTTGCGGGAATATGTACTCCATTGACCGCACTACCTCTATGTCTTTTAAACTCATGTATTGCAAACACAGACATTGTGTCTTTACAATCCCTGAGGAATTACGCCACTTTTTTCTCGAAGACCGTTCTTTACTGAACTGTCTCTTTTCCGCTGTCCAAAGCGTTGTTTTACGTATGTTTTATAAAGAAAACAAATCTGAAGCTTTTACACCTGGTTTCATCTCTGTCCTTCACACCTTCGGTCGCGACCTCAAATGGAATCCTCATATCCACTGCCTGATTTCGGAAGGTGCCTCTGGAAGATTCACCTCTTGGCGTCGCTTTCAACACTTTAGCTTTCCTTTTTTACGTTTTGCTTTCCGTACTGCTCTCTTAAATATCATGCATGAAAAACTTGGTGACTCTTTCAAGCCTACAAAAGCGTTGATTTATCGTATCACTCCAGATGGTTTCTATGTCTTTGCCAAACCCAAGGACTGTGAACCTGATAAAGTCATCAAATATATTGGTCGTTATCTTGGACGTCCTGTGATCGCCACTTCACGCATAGATTCCTATGATGGAGATACTGTTACTTTCCATTACAATCGCCATGAAGATAATAAACTGATTGTCGAATCTATTCCTGCATTGGAATTCATCGAACGTCTCATTCGTCATATACCTGAGAAACACTTTAAAATGATTCGCTACTATGGCATATATGCAAGGCATCGTGACAGTGATAAAAGATTACATCGTGCCATTTCCCGAGAAAAGCACCATATCCTTCTCAGTTTTAATAAATGGCGTCCTTCTATTTTATCCTCTTTCGGATATGACCCTTTAAAATGTCAGCATTGCGGAAATACAATGTCTGTTCTTGAAGTTTATTACAATCACAAACCTGTTTCTTTGCAAGAAATGTATGAAAGGGCTATGGCGAAACACGCCTGTCGTTCACCTGCCTGACTGTAAGAAACTATATCTTGCCTCTCTGTTCTGTGATACAATCAACGTATCTTATCCCGAACGGAGACTATGCTTATGAATACTATTACAGAAAAAGAACTTGTAAAGAAACTCAGAGAAAAATACACCCAAAATCCACCTGAAGGTATGACAGCAGATATGATTAAAAGAATGCGAGACAGTGACCTTCTTGATATGGATTACTTTTTACATGAAGATGTATTCGGTGAGGATGTTGAAGATGGTTTTTTTATCTTCTAACACGTCACTTTATTTTCCCTGCCCGCCTCCGTGCGGGCTTTTTCTTATCAAGGGTTCTCCGGCAGGAGAACTTTCCTATTACA
>NZ_JBNPMZ010000048.1:0-1767 GCF_050314255.1 Sporofaciens sp. SGI.106 | reverse complement strand
GTGAAATAGGACGGATCAACATGAAAAACATCACAGATTTTCTGAATCACACGTTCATCCGGGCTAAAAACGTTTTTCTCAAATCGGCTAATGTGATTACCAGAGAATCCAATTGCCTCACCAAAAGCTTTAAGCGAAAGGCCCAGATACGATCTGAGATCATGGATTCTATCTCCCATTTGTGTGCTCATGATATCACCTTACCAGTCGATAATAGGGGAACTGAAGACTAATATCTTTATTTCATAACCTCACGCCACTTGTGGGTATCCATGCCAGCTCCTTCGAGCATATTCAGCATCAGCTCGTATGAAGCCTTCTTCTTTGCCAGAACCTTGGTGACTGCGCTTCCAAAGCCATAGTACCCATCCGAATGGCATGTAACAGTCCATTTGTTTCCGTGGTTCGTGTATTCATACACAGGCTTCTCGTCCAGGTACTTTTTCTGATAAAGCTCCTGCACCTGATTGATGCTATTTTCAAGATCAGGCTGAATATCGGCTTCATGCAGATTTCTCCATAGCCCTTGGTACATGATATCGTTGTAGGCCCGGTTTGCCGCTGCTTCCCTTGCCTGGCTTCGGGTTTCACCCTCCACGCTCAACAGTCTGGATGTTTGAACACCCTTGTCGTTCTCCGGGATATTGAACTGGATTTCGCATCGATATTTACCATTCGATGCGTTATAGATTTTGTATGTCGGAATATGCCCGAATCTCTTCTGATGCCAGGCGTTGAGCTCGTCATAATATGACTTGATCAAGAATCCCTCGAATGATGTGTCCATCTGGATGCAGAGCAGCTCGTCCACAACCTTCTCGATGGTCGGCATATCCCAATTGCAGTCCATTACCACAGCACCGATCAGGGCCTCCATCATATCCTCAAGGGATGAATCGTTCTCCTTCTCACCCGTTCCGTAAAGGATATACTGTCCAAGACCAAGCGCCCTCGCTCTTGCCGCCAGGGATTCCTTTGACACGAACTGCTGCCTTACCTTGGTGAGCTTGCCTTCATCATATTTGCTCTGGAATGGGGAATCGAAACTGATGTAGTCATGATGCGCACAGTGCTTGAACATTTCCTTTGTTACAACGGCGGAAAGAACTGTGTCTCCCAGGAACTCCAATTCCTCGGAACAGGCATCAAGCCCATACTCGATCTGGAATGCACGTCTTGTAAAAGCCTGACGGAGCAGGTTCTGGTTTTTGAATTCGTAAGAGAGAACAGACTGAATCGATTTGACCGGTTCCGCTGTTGGGATGCGCAGGAGATTCACATAAGCGGTCAATTCCTCGCGCCACGCCTCAATGTCGAAACGATCATCCCAGTATACTTCCCCCATCTCCGGGTAGAAGTCATCTACTTCCGGCCTATACTTACTATTCAGCACACCGTCGTCCACAAGGGAGTCGTAGTAGTCCTTGATGGCAAGCAGGTTCTTCATCTGGTCGGTTCCACGCCAATCCAGGTTCTCGTCGTACCTGACACCGTAGAACTTTGGTTCCGGCCATGCGCAGTTCTCCGGCCAGGGTTTCTTGTAGCTCTTTGTTTTGCTCTGAAGCAGATCCTTAATCATAAAAAATCCTCCTAAAATTTCTTAGGAGGCATGACAGTATTATTTCGTTTGCAATCGCACCATGGGGATAACTATTCTCGATACCTATCTCCAGTGCACAAACTTTGAATACCTAACAACACTATTTCAACGCTACGACTCTGCCTGAAGGAGGAGTAATCCAACCTTTCAACCAGGACTGTATACGC
>NZ_JBNPMZ010000047.1:0-1853 GCF_050314255.1 Sporofaciens sp. SGI.106 | reverse complement strand
CCCTGTGTGTTAGGATAGTTGTCAGTGAAGCGAAATAGTTTTTGTGGTAGAATAGAACTATCACAGGAAGGAGCTTTACACATGAACTACAGTCCAGAATTCAAGGAAGCCATGCTTCGCAGGATGCTTCCGCCAAACAACGAATCCATCACAAAGATCGCTAAAGAAGAAGGTCTCTCTGAACAGACCCTTCGCAACTGGCGCGATAAAGCGAGAAAGGAAGGATACGCCGCTCCTGGAACGGATGCATCTCCGGATGACTGGAGCACACAGGATAAATTTTTGATTGTTGTAGAAACCGCCAGCCTTAACGAGGCTGAGCTGGCTGAATATGCCCGCAAAAAGGGGCTGTATGTCGAGCAGATCAAAGCCTGGAAGGATGCCTGCATGAATGCAAATGGCGGGATCGCAAAGGAAGCTGCCCGACTCAACCGGGAACTCAAAGACTCCCAGAAGGAACGTAAAAAGCTTGAAAAAGAACTGCAGCGAAAGGAAAAAGCTCTTGCGGAAGCAGCGGCTCTGCTCGTGTTGTCAAAAAAAGCAAATGCGATCTGGGGGGATCCCGAGGACGAAAAATAAGCGCCTCAGATCGCAGTGAAGCAATCAAGCTTATTGACGAAGCGGTCGAACACGGCGCCAGACTCCGTGCCGCCTGCGAAAGGCTCGGCATAACCGAACGGACCTATTACCGTTGGCAGGCACTTGATAAAAAACATGCTTCCTATGAAGATCGGCGATCTTTTGCGGATCACTCGAATCCGTCAAACAAGCTGAGCCCTGAGGAAAGGCAGCGGATCCTCGATACAGTGAACGAGGAACGCTTTGCCAGCATGCCTCCATGCCAGATTGTGCCGGCTCTGGCAGACAATGGTGAATATATTGCCTCCGAGTCCACCTTCTATCGGGTACTGCATGAAGAAAAAATGCAGAACCACAGGGGGCGGAGCCAGGAACCGGGCAAACACGGCAAGCCCACATCGTATTGTGCAACAGCACCAAATCAGGTATGGACCTGGGATATCACATATCTCACAGGAGCGGTGAAAGGTCTCTTCTACTATCTTTATCTGATCATAGACATTTTCAGCCGGGACATTGTCGGCTGGGAGGTTTGGGAAGAGGAATCCGCAGACCATGCAAGCGAACTGATCAAACGCGCCTGCATTGCCCAGAAACGGCTGACAACCATGCCGCTGGTGCTGCATTCCGATAATGGTTCGCCCATGAAAGGTGCGACCATGCTGGAAACACTGTATGCACTGGGCATAACACCATCAAACAGCCGTCCTCGTGTGAGCAATGACAATCCCTATTCGGAATCGATATTCAAGACATTAAAATATCGTCCCAACTATCAGCCGAAGGGATTTGGCAGTGTAACAGAAGCGCGCATCTGGTGCAGGCATTTCGTCGAGTGGTACCGCTTTGAACACCATCACAGTGGGATCAAATTTGTCACACCGGCACAACGTCATGACGGAAAGAGCGATGAGATCCTCCGAAAACGTCATGAGGTCTATGAAGCCGCAAAAGCTTCTCATCCAAAACGCTGGAACGGCCGCCAGACACGGGACTGGAGCGACATCGAGGCAGTATATCTGAATCCGGATAAAACCTATGAGGAAACGACAGTTGCTATTGTCAAGGATCCGGAAGTCAGAGCTTCATAAGATTTCATACTTGCTTGACTGCCCAACACCTGGAACAGGCTAAGCTGTCAATGATCGCGCAGCGATGGTCTGAACCGCTTGTCATTGACAGTTTAGACTGATCCAGGTACCCTCGGTCAAAGCAAGAGGAAATATAGCAACAAATAAATAAAGTTTTACTGACATCTAGCTTGACAAACAGCG
>NZ_JBNPMZ010000046.1:0-1951 GCF_050314255.1 Sporofaciens sp. SGI.106 | reverse complement strand
AGCTGAATTGGAAAACTGACTTCCAGTTTGCAAAAGTAAATCTCTGTTCCTGAAAACCTTTGCAAGACTAAATTCTGGCATTTCAAGAAATCTTAGATTTAGCGGAATTTACGATTCCGAACTGGAACTTACAAAACCAAATAGATTGAACCAGTTGCTGGGGTGTGGTAAGATAATCCCAGATCAAACTCTGTGCTGAAAAAAGGCGCACTTAAAGCGAAGGTCGAATTTATCTTTCTTTTTTTCGCAAGATTAAATTCCACCCCTGACGGTAGTGTTTATGTATCCGGATGGCAGTCCGATCAGCTTATTTTTTCAGCAGATATGGTGTGAGATTGATCTCATTAGCGGGGATTTCCTTAATGCCGAGCTTAGCTAAGGTGTCTCCACCGTAAAGGAAGCTGAACAACTGGTTTGCAGACTGGTCGTTCAGCTTTTTTCTTGTGTAGGAATTAATGTGACTCATCAGGAGAGACACATCGTCCTGGGTTAAGTCGTCAAATGATGTCTTCTTCGGAAGGACCCGGCGGATCATCTCATGACATACTTCACAGCCCCCTTTCTGGTTAGAGCGCTGTGGATCACAGTAGAATACACGGGTTCTTCTCTCGCCATCGCCATTAAACTCAATGCCTAAAGGATCGGTAAATTCACTTCCACGGTCAGTTATAATCACTGGAAATAATTCAGTGAATTTCTCGTGCCCTAAAAGGACATAGAGCTGATTGAATATATCTGTTACAGAGCGTGCCGTGTTAGCATCACGTATAAATGCCAGCATAAGATTACAACTCTGAAAGAAGATGGTCAGAAAGACCTTTCCGCCCTTTCTTCCTTCGACAGAGTCCATTTCAACCACAGCAACATCAGGATTAGAAGCGATATATGCCTGAAAATTCTCGTAAGTGCGGCCGACGTGGCACTTCTTGTCGACCCTTACAGGTTTCTTCTTTTTTCGAATGCGGTAACGGACTTTGCGTGGAAGGTCGCTGTTGCAAACAGAAAGAAGACCAGCATCGATATAGTTGTAAATTGTCTTCTCATCCAGCATGATCAGGTCAACGTTATTGACACAGATCTGGTGAACGGACTGTCCCTGCTTGATCAGAGGCGAGATGATGCCATCAATTCTCTTTAATTCTTCAGAATTGATAGCGAACCCCTGTCGACTTTCGCTGCGAACAGCTTCGTATTCGTTCTGAGCATACTTAGCCTCATATAGATGGCGTTTTAACTTACACCCCTGTCTGGTATCACAGCCATTGCAAACATAAGGCGGCTTCTTGAGTTTCAGGCAAACCTGTTCCTCAAAATCAGGACAGTGGGTATAACAAGGAGGATCACACTTCTTGCAGTCCTGACCCCAGCGTTTCTTGCAGGGCTTGCAGATGTCACCATAATGCTTGCAGGTACGTCTGTTAGCACAGGGATTGTAGGTACTTTTTTCCACAACCTTATAATGGTTGCGGATTTCCTTGGAAATCGTTGATGGATCCTTTCCCAGGAGTTCCCCGATTTCCTTAAATTTGAGATTATCACGAAGTGATACCTCTATCGTCTGTCTTTCATCAAATGTCAAATGTGCATTTTTTGCCATAGCAGTTTCTCCTTTGGTAGGATACCATCCGGATATCAGCTGAAAGGTTGATTATAACAGAAAGGGCTCTGCCCCTTAAACCCCGAGGTTTATCGCTTTGTGTTTCCACAGGAGCAAAGAAAAAGAGCAACACGCTCAGTGCTGCTCCTGTGTAACCCTGAATGCCGCTCAGGTCGCTCCTCAGCGTTGCCTTATCCTGCATCTCAGGGAAAGTAACTATATTATATTTGATTACTAACCGGAATTCAACCGGTTGGAGAAAGGTTTGGAAGAGTTACTTCCACCACTGTTTTTGCAATGGTAAGTTCCAGTTAAGACCTACTGGAACTGGAATTTACTTTTCCAATTGACCAA
>NZ_JBNPMZ010000045.1:0-1960 GCF_050314255.1 Sporofaciens sp. SGI.106 | reverse complement strand
TCATCCATATATGTCTCTGCAATATTCCAGAGTGTATCACCGTGTTTTACTTCAATGCTCTTATAATTTGCAATTTTCACAGGCACAGATGTTTCTATGCTCTACGATTTCGTCTTCTCTTACCGGGGGCTCGCCAATCCATGAAAGTGCTTCATCCTGATCAAGAGTTTTTCTGCCATCTTCATGCACAAATAGTGGAATCCCAATTCCACCGCTTTTCTTTACTTCTTCAAAAATCGGATCGGTATCTCTCATTAACAAAAATTCTTTTAACTTACTGGTATCTTCTGTAATGTCTATATACGCTATATCAAGCCCTCTGGTATTCCTGATTGCTTTGAAGTTCCTGCAGTCAATACAGATGTCTGTTCCATATACTTTCAATTCCATTTTCTCCTTTACAATTTAATAGACTCTCGGAATCTCTAAGCCTTTATTTATCTGGCTTCTGAGATTCCTTTTTTATTTTTTCTCCACTTTTTTTCAATAAGCACTTGACATATGCCCCTAAAAATGCGGCGCTTCGCGCCTCTTGATTAACAACGCATATTGTTCCGGCAGTGCCGGACAGACTTTTTGATTTGGAGGTGTGTTTCATTGAAACCTATTAACGTTGGCGGTCATTCCGCCTATCAGAACCGTGTTCTGACTCAACTTCATAAATATTATCCTGATGCTGTGACTTCCCTCTCTTCATCAACCTGGCAGATTCTCGAAAAATTCTAGGCTTTGGATTTATCTGGTATTGATCGTCTAATGCAAGACCGATATTCCGTCTTTGGTCCTGAACCAAGACTCCCTTCCGATATGCTGCGTGCTATCCTTGTTTCAGTTGAATTTAAAATAACATCTTATACAAGATTTGCTTCTGATCTAAAAGAGAACATCTTCATGCCATTATTTCTGGTTTTACTGTAGGTGATACCCCCGGTGTCGGCACTTTCTATGACTTCCACAATCGCCTTTGGCTATCCGATAATAAAAATCTTTCGAATGCTATTCATCCGCCTAAAGAAAAACCCGAACCTGCAAATGTCTGGAAAAGGGTGTTCGCGATTGCAAGTGCAACCGTATCTATCACCAGCCTGACTGTGATATTGGTTGGGATTCCCATCGTAACCATTATTACTTTGGATATGACCTATACATGCTCACTGCATCTGACTCTGATAGTGATCTTCCGATTTTTCCTTTTTTAAGTCCTGCCTCACGCCATGACTCTCACGGATTCCTATACAACTGGTTTTCCATGAAACAGATGCTTCCTGATGCTGTCGTTAAAAAACTCCTTCTCGACTCGGCTCATGATGCGATGCCTTATTATGATTACTGCAAAGCGAATGGAATTACTCCTTTTATAGATCTTAACAGAAAAGGCGGAAGACCTCGTGTTTATAAGGACGACATTACCATCGGCAGTGATGGTATTCCACTATGCCCCAAAGGCTTTCCCATGAAGCAGGCTGCTGTTGAGCCTAAAAAGGGACGAATTAAATATCGGTGTCCTAAGATTACCTGCAAAGGTGGTACTCCGCAATGCATTTGCGAAGATCCTTGTTCCGATGCTAAGTATGGCAGAAATGTTCACCTTATTTTAAAAGATAATCCAAGGCTATTTAACAATCCACCTCGTGATAGTGCTGAATGGAAGCTGGAATATAATGCAAGAACATCTGCTGAGCGCTGTAACAAACGGGAAAAGATTGACTATAAATTAGAAGACGGCAGATACCGTTCATCTATGATGTGGTACTGCCACCTGTTTGCCATCATGATGTGTCAACATTTTGATGCGTGGACCTTGCCAAAGTCATCCCCGCTAAAAGATCTCTTTGAGCAAGCCGCTTAACTACATAAGCAATACCATTATAAATCATGTCAGGCACAAGGTCTATGAAAGTGCGCCATTTTTTTCAGTTTATTACTTGTCATATCCGTTCTGGATAATATTTACTTTTCA
>NZ_JBNPMZ010000044.1:0-2017 GCF_050314255.1 Sporofaciens sp. SGI.106 | reverse complement strand
AGGGGAGACTGTCCGAAAACTAGAAAACTAGAATAGTCAGGTAATAGTTAACCATAAGGTTGAATCACCTATGAAAGGGTGTTTGACATAAATATTTGTACATTGAAAACTGAATAAAGCACACAGAAAATCAAGATTTTCAACCAGAAATATAGTATAATGATTACAGAAAAGTACTGTATTAAGAGGTGACGGATTATGCCATACGTTTCAACTTTTAACCGCAATCAGATGATGATGTGTTCATGGGATTCTTTTGTGGATCCGGAAAGCATCGCCAGACTTATTGATGCTTTTGTAAACAGCCTTGATCTAACGAAATATGAAGTAAAAGAAGCAGCGAAAGAAGGCAGACCAGCGTATGATCCGAAAGGAATGTATAAGTTGTATATATATGGTAACCGTAAAGGTATCCGATCCTCACGTAAACTGGCTGAAAGCTGTAAAGTCAATCTTGAAGTAAAATGGATGCTTGGAGGCGTGGAACCGGACTTCCGTACGATTTCTGATTTTCGGAAAGATAACATTGATAGCCTGAAAGATATCTTTCACGAATTTAACCGCAGGATTTCCGGAGCGGTAGAGTGGGGATTTTCTTCTGTTGATGGAAGCAAGTTCCTGGCGAACAATTCCAAGGACAGTAATTTCACTAAAAATAAGCTGGATGACAGGATCAAATGGCTGAATGCTCATACAGACGAGTATCTAAGAATCCTGAAAGAAATGGATGAACAGGAAGGACTTGAGGAAATACCGGAGAAGCTGACCAGAGAAGTGGTTGAAGCAAAGCTTAAAGAAGCACAGGAGCGTCTGGCGAGATATGAATCCTATCAGAAGCTGATGGAGGAAACTGGTGCTTCACAACTATCTCTGACGGATGCAGACGCAAGACTGATGAAAAATAAGAATGGTTTTGCCGTGGCATACAATCCGCAGACAGCGGTAGATTCTGAAACACATCTGATCAGGAATTTTAAAATGACTAATCAGGTCACTGACCATGGGATGCTGAACCCGACAATGGAAGAAATCCGGGAAGAGACGCAAGATGAGATACTTGAAGTTGTGGCCGATAAAGGTTATGAAAATGAGGAAGACATGATCAAATGCCTGGAGAATGGCATGATTCCACATGTCATACTGGATGACGGCAAAGACGGATATGAACTGGAAATATCATATGAGGAAGCGGAAGCAGATATAACCAGTACAAAACCGGAAGAGTTGAAAAAGAGTCTTCATGCAGGGAAAATACCAGAGGCATATAAAGATGTTATTTCTGATATGGAAGTAAAAGAGGTCCGCCGGAAAGTGAAGGAGGATCTGGCAGATATTGAAAAATCCGAAGCTATATATGGAACGCCGGAGGAGATGCTGGCGCGGGCGAAGGAGGGATATTTTGTCAGAGACCCGGAAAGAAACTTGGTTTATTGTCCGGAGGGAGAAGTCTTGAGGCAAAAATGCATCAAGAAAAATGGGAATATCCGCTATGCCAATAAAAATGCCTGTAAACACTGCAGGAACAGGAACAAGTGCTACAAAGGTAAGGGTGAATGGAAAGAGATTGATTTTACAAAAGATACTCTGGAGAAGTCATGCAAAGAGTGGTTGAAAGCAGAGGGAAAGGAATGTGAAAATGCAAAGCAGGCTGTAAAAGGTCACTTTGAGAAAGTAAAGGTTGTAAAGTTTTTCCTGAAACCAAGTTTTGAGAAAATGTCCCAGAGGATGTGCCTGTCAGAGCATCCGTTTGGAACGATAAAAAGAGCGATGGGAGCCACCTACTTTCTTTTGAAAGGACTGCGAAAGGTGACCGGGGAGTTTGCGCTCTTTTGCCTTGGATATAATATGGAGAGAGCTAAAAACCTTTTGGGATTTGAGAAAATGATGCAGCTTATGGCAACAGCATAAGCTCCTTTTCTTTCAATATGTGTGTTTTATTCAGTTTTCAATGACACATAGAAAGAAAGGGGCTAATTTTATGCTCAAAAATGAGGTTTTCGGACGGTCTGAGGGGGGG
>NZ_JBNPMZ010000043.1:0-2336 GCF_050314255.1 Sporofaciens sp. SGI.106 | reverse complement strand
TGTTAGCGTCGGGAGATATTAGCCATTTATTGTCGGGAGAAAATGACCAATCTCAGTCGGACAGAAATAACCAATGCATCAGCTTTTCCTTTCTTTAATGTTGTGCTTTAGGTAGTGCTGATGGAGCACCGGCTGATAATGCTATTGTTTCGCAGTTTTTTCCACGGTAACTGTTTCCTTTAATCATGAATACTGTGGCATCGTCAAATATACGGTCAAGGGCACATAACAAGGAAGAATCTTCGTTGAAGAACTCTCCCCATTTATCCGGTCCTTTATTGCTTGTAAATATCATAGTATTTGGTCCTTCCTTATTGTATCTTCGGTCAATGACATCAAAAAACATTCGGGTATTCTCTTTGTCAAAGACGCATCTGCCTATCTCATCGATGATCAGACAAGATGGTTTTACCAGGCCGTTTATGGTACTGCTTTCCCGACCATACTTCCGGGCATCGGTCAAGCGTTGGTTTAATTCAGTTGCTTTTAAGAAATACGCTTTCAGACCATTCTGGCAACATTTACGCCCATATGCCATCGCAAGATGTGTTTTTCCAACTCCCTGAGGGCCAATGAACGCAAGGTTTTTATGTGCGTAGAGAGCTGAAAGGGATGGCAAGTTACGCAGAGCATCTGTTTGTTTTCCATGAAGCTGCCCGAAATCAAAACTTTCGAAAGTTTTTGGCTCTTTTAATGGAAGGCGGCTCAATCGGAGCAATGTTGAAACAATGTTTTCTTTCTTCTTTTGCTGCAGATAAGTAAACATTTCAGCAACTATCCGTATATTTTCCTCACTATATTCATGGTCGACTGCGAGCTGTGCCATTTCCTGTGCATTCAGGTCAAGATTTAAATAATCAGCTGCATCCTGGATCTGTTCAAAAAGCGATTTATTCATCCCACAGTCCCTCCTCAAAGTTAAATTTACTGAAACCGGAATCATACGGAGGCGGATTAAGCTGTTGGATATGTATCTTTACCGGTGCAGTAGGCCTTTCTTCCGGTTGTTCTGTAACATACTGGTCTTTGCAGAAGCTGTCCCGGCGACTCCATGTAACATCATGTGATGTGAGCACTTTTGTCATTTTTGAGTCGTATATGTAGAGTATGTAGCCATCTCTTTTTACACGGCAGGTCTTTTCTGTGTACCAGTAAGGAACTCCAAAACGGCGTCCTTCATAGTGAACAAAACCATCAAAGGAAATCTTACGTTCCGGACACAGATAATACGATAATTCCATCGACTCCTCAAGTACAGAGGCGTTTTTCATACAAAATATTGTATGTTTATCATTCGGAATGCAGTCTACTGCGCGGTGATAAATACTGTTCTGAGTATTGCACCAACGGATTGCTTCATAATTTAGATCCGTGATTTCGTTGAAGACACGTCCCGGCAGGAAATTATCTTTTACGAACCGTACCAGACGTTCGACCGAGCCCTTTGTAAATGGGTGCCTTGGTTTGCAAAGTTTTGTTTCAAAGCCAAGATTCCCCATAAACAGTTCATAATCTTTCTGCCAGATCGGATGTCCCTGTTCATCACGTCGGATTACAACGCTTTTCATGTTATCTGTCAGGACATACTCAGGGATTCCCATATATAAAAATGCATGGATCATTCCAATAAACAGGTTCTCCTGTTTGGCATTTGGGAAAAACTCGATATATCGCCGTCCGCAACAATGGCAGATCATGGCAAAACAGGCAACTTTATAAGCGTTACCGGAGGCATTCTCCACTTCTACGAATCCCCAGTCCATCTGGTATGATTCTCCCGGTGCAGTATGGTAACGCCGACCCCGGTTGCCCTGAGAGGCTACAAGCTGTCTTTTAGGTGGGACAAGTTCCTTATGATTGGAAATATACTCTTTAACGATGGTTAATCCACCCTGGAAACCATTCTCTTTTAATCTGTCATAGCAGACAGCAGAGTTGGTGATTCCTTTTCGTAGTAGTTCATCAATAATACCTGAGAACCCTGTCAGAAGGGTGTGTTCAGCTTTACGGCCAGTGAGTGCATGTGGCAGGTCAATAAAGCCAGATTTTTTAATTCTTCGCAGTTTGGCTCGTGAAATCCCTGTCCTACGTTCTAACTCCGCAAGGTTAACTTTATCAGGATTGAATTTTTCTCCCTTTTCCCTCTTCATTTCATTGAGGGCATGTGCTATTATTTCAGTTAAGTCATTGTGTTTTTCTCCCATTGTGATTTCTACTGATGCATTGGCATACATCATTTTAGAACACGAAAAGGAAAATACAATGGCTTTTTTTATCCGACTAAAAATGGTTAATTCTAAGCGACTCTGGGTGGTCGATTCCGCCCGACCCTAACA
>NZ_JBNPMZ010000042.1:0-2490 GCF_050314255.1 Sporofaciens sp. SGI.106 | reverse complement strand
TGTATATAGTAAAATAAAAGTACCTCAAATCGGAAAGTAAAATTCCCAAATATCGGATTGGGAATTTCCCAAAATAAAGCAGGACATCTTGAACCACTTAACCAATACCATTATCCTTTGGTAGAGACCAATCTATTCAAAGGAGGAAAGGAAGATGCTCAAAATGTCCCAGATCAATCATATCAGAGATTTAAGCAAATGTGGATACAATGTTTCTGAAATTCATAGGAAAACAGGGGCTGACCACAAAACAATTGAAAAATATCTTGCAAAGGAGGACTTTTCAGAAGAACCTCCTAAACGAAAAATACGAAAATCCATCCTCGATCCGTACAAACCGTTTATTCATGAATGGATAGAAGAAGATAAAAATCATTGGAGCAAACAACATCATACTGCAAAACGAATCTATGACCGGCTTGTAGCAGAGGAGGGATATACCGGAAGCTATGACACAATCCGCAAATATATCCATGGAATCAGGAAAGACAGACAACAGAAAGCAACGCAGGAACTTGTATGGCTTCCGGGATTTGCACAAGTCGATTTTGGGGAAGCAGATTTTTATGAGGAAAATATCTGCAGACGCAGAAAATATCTTGTCCTTTCATTTCCATATAGTAATGATGGATATGCACAGGTATTTGGTGGCGAGACTGCTGAATGTGTATGCCAGGGTCTACAGGATATTTTCGAATACATAGGCGGTGTACCCGAAGAATTGGTCTTTGACAATGCAACCGGTGTAGGCCGTAAGATTCATGATAAAGTTGTGGAAACGGAATTATTTTCCCGGTTTCGTGCCCACTATGGTTTTCGGATTCGTTTTTGTAATCCCAAATCAGGATGGGAAAAAGGAAACGTGGAAAACAAAGTAGGTACGATACGAAGAAATATTTTTGTCCCGATCCCCCATTACCACGATATGGTCAGCTATAATAAACAGCTTCTGGATGAACATTTGAAGAAAGCTGCTGAAATGCACTACAAAAAGGGAGAGGTCATTGCGGAACTATTTGAAGAGGACAAACGTCATTTTTCTTCCCTGCCATCAAAACGCTTCAATGTATGCAGATATGATGAATTTAAGTGTGATGGGTATGGAAAAATCTGTATGGAAGGCAAACATTTCTATTCTACAAAACCAGAAAATCATGGTGAGAAAGTATGGGTCGGTATCAGGGCACATTTCGTTGAAATACTCAATCCAGATGGGACGATACTTATACGCCACAAGCGGGAATACGGTGACGCAAGGACAGATACCTCTGATTACAGCACAACACTAGAAGTACTCTCCCGGAATTCCGGGGCATGGAGAAACAGCGGTGTCCGGGCAGATGCATCTGAGATATTGCGTGATTATCTGGATTCCTTACCAAAACCGGAATTAAAGGCAGGATTACGGCTACTAAACGAAGTTGCTCATGAGTATGGCTATGAAGCCTCTTTAAAAGCAATGGAAATGGCTGTGGAGAATGGAAATGTCAATAAAAGTGATGTTACTGTTCTGGCTGCTCGTATTACAGGTTATGGAATTGAAACACCGCCGGAAAACGGACCAAACCTAAGTATATATGATGAACTGTTTATTTATAGTCAAAATACGTTATCTGAGGAGGTGCATGCATCATGATCACAGCAAAGCAACAGGCAGAAACAGATCAGGCAATCATGGAAGCCTGCAAAAAACTATTTTTCACTACAGCGATTCCTGAAATGTGTAAAACAGAAGGAACCCCCAGGCAGATAGAGTATCTTAAAGATGCTCTGCTGCGTGAGCTGGCCAGGCGTGAAGAAAACAAAAAGACAAGGCTTATCAAGCGTGCACGCTTTCCTGTTTACAAAGCATTTGATGGGTATTCATATAAACAGGTTCAGCTTCCACCAGCACTCACAAAAGAAGAACTGGAAAATGTCGGTTTTATAAACCAGAAGCAGAACCTTGTGTTGTATGGACCTGTAGGAGTTGGGAAAACACATATGGCGATAGCTGCAGGTATCAAAGCCTGTATGTTGGGATATAAAACAAGATTTTATACGGTAACAGAGCTTGTGTTAAAACTCGCAGAAGCACGGAAGAATGGTACGCTTGAGCGACTTCGTAATGATCTGAACAATCAGGATCTGCTTATCCTTGACGAATGGGGATATGTACCAGTAGACAGAGACGGATCAGAGTTGTTGTTTCAGGTGATTTCAGACAGTTATGAAAGTAAAAGCATGATTTTAACTACAAATCTGGAATTCTCTAAATGGGGAGGCATATTTACTGATGAACAGATGGCTGCAGCAATGATTGATCGTCTGGTACATCATGGACATTTGATTCTCTTTTCAGGGAAGAGCTACAGAATGGAACACGCACTTATGCGACAGACTGCGTCACAATCATATGAAAATGTTTCCTGCTGATATATGGGAATATCCCATTCCTAAAGTTGGGAATTTTTCTTTCCGATTTTTGGGAAAAACACTTGACGAAATACA
>NZ_JBNPMZ010000041.1:0-2585 GCF_050314255.1 Sporofaciens sp. SGI.106 | reverse complement strand
CTTTTCAAGGTTCATCCGACTGGTGAATCTTAGTCGGCAGGCTCAAGATTCCGAGAGCCTATTAAATATATGATCCCATTTTCTTCCTCCTCTATTTCGCATTGAATCCCTATTAAACCGCATCCACAACACACATCCCTTCTAACAATATATTAATACACTTCAATTATAAATTTCTGGCATAGAAAAAGGGTTGCATAGCATACAACCCTTAACCCCATAAACATCCTTACCGACCAATTCTTCCTGCAACAGGTAGAATTGCAAAATCGTTTACTCATCGTAAAGAGAAAATAAATAACCGTTTTCAAAAATATCATACTCGTTATGCCATGATTCAATTTTCTCTAATTCTGTTTCCAGATCATCTATCTGTATAGTTGGATCTAGTTTTTGTGCCCAATCTGAGAAACGTTTAAAATCTTCTTCAAGACCTTTTTCTTCGATTTCCAATTCTTTCCTGCGTTTCGGAAGATCATCCAAAAAAATACCATTTTCTTCAATAGAATTTATCTCACTTTTTAACGATTCGATGATACAGATACTTCTATAAAAATAGTTTATATCCCCCAGTTCTTCTACACAATATCTGACAATATTAACTTTTCTTTTTCCTATTATCCAATTATCCAACAACACCCAGTCATCATAATTCTCATTGTTACATTCCGTCAAATCATCAATGAATTCCTGCATAAGTTCTTGGATAGTCATTCCTGCACGTGCAGCACACTCTGCAAGTTTTTCCCTATGTTTATCAGTCAATGATATTAGTATTTTATTTTTTTCCATGCTCTTTAACATCCTCCTTTGAAATCTATTTCTACTACCAAATCTATAATAGCAAATAGTGAAATCTTCTATTTTTTCGCACAGAAGATTCTTTTTATACTTATTTAATCCTTTTCATCTCTTTGCGTACCCAACAACTTCCATCTCCTTTCATAGAGTTCAATATTAATTTTCATCACATCATACTTACCCTCTGCCAGACATTTTCTCAAAAATTCTTCACGCTTTTTCTCATCCTCAGACAGATGATACGTCGAATCCAAACACAATCCCCCAGCTTCAAACAACTGCTTCGCTTGTCCAAAATTCGTTTTTAAAGCGAAACTTAACGGCCATAAATAATTTCGATTGGGAGGAAGCAACTCTGCTCTCATACGTGATAACGTAGATTTGTCCAAATTCGCTCGTCTTGCAATTTCTGCATCAGTCTCTCCATTTTTCAATTCGTCGATTAACTCACTAAGTGATTTCATATACACGTCCTCCTTATTTGTAAAACACTGTTTTATTGCTTAACTAAATGTTAACAAAACGGAACGTTTTTCATTTTTTTGCACAGGAAAATGGAAAGTTACACGCCATGCAACCATTTTTTAATAAACATACTTTAAAATAAAATAAAAATACGCAAACACAAAGGAGGATTTAAAATGTTAAGAATTACAGACTACTTTCAGACTAATGATTTAGAAGCTGATAGAATGATCTCTTCATTCATTTCAGCTCGCCTTTTAAAATTGTTGGAAGAAATTCAAAAAAATACTATTTCTGATTATTTTCCCGAAAAATACCCTGAATCAAAAAGGGAACCAGTCATCCAGGATCTATATAACCTTCTAAAGTCAGAAAATATGTATAACCCAGCACTAATTATGGAATACATAATCTTTCACTTAATTGAAGAAAAATCGAATATTGCAATGATAACAAAATGAGCACAATTGAAAGATTGCCGGCATCGGACCGGGAATATATTCTTCAAGTTTATAGAAATAATCCCCAAACCGTCCAAGAAGCCGAAGGTCTAGTGACAGATATTGAAGATTTAATAAGCTATCCTGATTCCTGTTTCTTAGATTTTGATTTCAAATTCTTGGATTATATGAGTGAAACAGAATTATTTCACTCGAAACTTAACAAAATGTTAGATATTGGAACCAAAGAATATATTATCTATTCCCCAGGGAAAATCATTTTTTCATGATGATACTAAGAAAATTTCGTTTCAGATGGAGGTAAATTACTTGAATAAGGATTTGAAATTCGACGTAACAAATGACGAAGACTTTTTTAGAGTTTTCTCAGAGGGTTATAATGCAGGCGCAGAAGTAATAGAACTAAAAGTTTTTATTAATCTAATGAATGAGGGTATGAGCATTGAAAAAGCTCAATCTATCATCGGAATGTCCAATAATGAAACAGAAAAATTTCTTAAAATAATAGAAGAGACTACCTAAATTCACTTTTCTCACATTTTCAAGAAATTTTTTCCGATAATCCATTCTTCCTTAACTAAGAAACGTCAGTTCCGGCTAAATACGGGTCTGGCGTTTCTCGCTACAGGAAGTAATTCCAATTATATTAAACTCAATAATAAAAACCACACTTCTTTTTCATCAATAAAACTGAAAACATTACAATATCACCTTAAACATTGATTATTTTTAATCACTTTTAAAATCCGCGACGGTTTTAAGATAAAAAATGGGCCTTTTTATATAATGGAATACCGAGCACGTCTCGCCCGGGGAATTGCCTCTGGTTCCGGAAGGGCGTCTGCTACTCCCATCAAA
>NZ_JBNPMZ010000040.1:0-2790 GCF_050314255.1 Sporofaciens sp. SGI.106 | reverse complement strand
CGTTGAGATATCTCATCTTGAGGGGGGCTTCACGCTTAGATGCCTTCAGCGTTTATCCCTTCCCGGCTTGGCTACTCTGCCATGCTCCTGGTAGAACAACAGATACACCAGCGGCCAGTCCATCCCGGTCCTCTCGTACTAAGGACAGCTCCTCTCAAATATCTTACGCCCACGCCGGATAGGGACCGAACTGTCTCACGACGTTCTGAACCCAGCTCGCGTACCGCTTTAATGGGCGAACAGCCCAACCCTTGGGACCTACTTCAGCCCCAGGATGCGATGAGCCGACATCGAGGTGCCAAACCACTCCGTCGATGTGAACTCTTGGGAGTGATAAGCCTGTTATCCCCAGGGTAGCTTTTATCCGTTGAGCGATGGCAATCCCACTTTATACCACCGGATCACTAAGTCCTACTTTCGTACCTGCTCCACCCGTCGGTGTCGCAGTCAAGCTCCCTTCTGCCTTTGCACTCTTCGAATGGTTTCCAACCATTCTGAGGGAACCTTTGAGCGCCTCCGATACCCTTTCGGAGGCGACCGCCCCAGTCAAACTCCCCACCTGACATTGTCCCCCGCCCGGATTACGGGCGCAGGTTAGAAACCCAATACTACAAGGGTGGTATCCCAACAGCGGCTCCATGGCAACTGGCGTCACCACTTCTTAGCCTCCCACCTATCCTGTACATGCAATATCGAATCCCAGTATCAAGCTGGAGTAAAGCTCCATGGGGTCTTTCCGTCCTGGCGCAGGTAACCAGCATCTTCACTGGTATTTCAATTTCACCGGGTGCATTGTCGAGACAGTGCCCAAATCATTACGCCTTTCGTGCGGGTCGGAACTTACCCGACAAGGAATTTCGCTACCTTAGGACCGTTATAGTTACGGCCGCCGTTTACTGGGGCTTAAGTTCAAAGCTTCGCTTGCGCTAACCTCTCCCCTTAACCTTCCAGCACCGGGCAGGCGTCAGCCCATATACTTCACCTTTCGGTTTTGCATAGACCTGTGTTTTTGCTAAACAGTTGCTTGGGCCAATTCTCTGCGGCCTGGTCTCCCAGGCACTCCTTCTCCCGAAGTTACGGAGTCATTTTGCCGAGTTCCTTAACAATGCTTCTCCCGTCGGCCTTAGGATTCTCTCCTCATCCACCTGTGTCGGTTTACGGTACGGGCACGTATTTAACAATAGCGGCTTTTCTTGGCAGTCAGCTCACACACTTCCCTACTTTTAGTTCGGTACGCTTCACGTCTTCGGATTGCCGCACGGATTTGCCTTTGCGACTCCTACCTCGCTTGCCCCGGTCTCTCCATTCCCGGTAGTGCTCTCTTACTGCGTCCCCACAGTTCTGTAAATACGTGGTACAGGAATTTCAACCTGTTATCCATCGACTACGTCTTTCGACCTCGCCTTAGGCCCCGACTTACCCAGAGCAGATCAGCTTTACTCTGGAAACCTTAGATATTCGGCCGGAAGGATTCCCACCTTCCTCTCGCTACTCATTCCGGCATTCTCTCTTCCATACAATCCACAGCTCCTTCCGGTACTGCTTCGTCTCGTATGCAATGCTCCTCTACCAATTGACTAATGTCAATTCCTGAGCTTCGGTAGTGTGTTTCAGCCCCGGACATTTTCGGCGCAGGACCTCTCGACCAGTGAGCTATTACGCACTCTTTTAATGTATGGCTGCTTCTAAGCCAACATCCTGGTTGTCTTTGAAATCCCACATCCTTTTCCACTTAACACACATTTTGGGACCTTAGCTGCAGGTCTGGGCTCTTTCCCTTTTGACTACCCAACTTATCTCGTGCAGTCTGACTCCCATGAACCATCTACGCGGCATTCGGAGTTTGATATTCTTCGGTAAGCTTTGACGCCCCCTAGGAAATTCAGTGCTCTACCTCCGCAAGACTCTCATGAGGCTAGCCCTAAAGCTATTTCGAGGAGAACCAGCTATCTCCGGGTTCGATTGGAATTTCTCCCCTATCCACACCTCATCCCCACCCTTTTCAACGGATGTGGGTTCGGTCCTCCATTGCCTTTTACGGCAACTTCAACCTGGACATGGATAGATCACCCGGTTTCGGGTCTGCTCCGACTGACTAAACGCCCTATTAAGACTTGGTTTCCCTTCGGCTCCACACCTTGAGTGCTTAACCTCGCCAGCCAGCGCAACTCGCCGGACCGTTCTACAAAAAGTACGCGGTTCATCATATATAGATGTTCCACAGCTTGTAAACACAGGGTTTCAGGTTCTCTTTCACTCCCCTCCCGGGGTCCTTTTCACCTTTCCTTCACAGTACTATGCGCTATCGGTCACTAAGGAGTATTTAGCCTTACGGGGTGGTCCCCGCTCATTCCTACAAGGTTTCACGTGTCTCGTAGTACTCTGGATACCGCCTTGTCAACTCGTCTTTCGCTTACGGGGCTTTCACCCTCTTTGGCTGGCTTTCCCAAAACCATTCTGCTAGACTCATTGAATCAATTGTGCGGTCCGAACCCCGGGATGCACGCATCCCGGTTTGGGCTCTTTCCATTTCGCTCGCCGCTACTTTGGAAATCACATGTTGTTTTCTCTTCCTCCGGCTACTTAGATGTTTCAGTTCACCGGGTTCCCTTCCATACGTTATGGATTGGCGTATGGACGACTGAGGTTTACTCAGCCAGGTTTCCCCATTCAGAGATCTCCGGATCGTAGGATATTTGCTCCTCCCCGAAGCTTTTCGCAGCTTATCACGTCTTTCATCGGCTCTTAGTGCCAAGGCATCCACCCTGCGCTCTTTTCAGCATAACCAAC
>NZ_JBNPMZ010000039.1:0-3415 GCF_050314255.1 Sporofaciens sp. SGI.106 | reverse complement strand
AACCTTATGCCGATTTGACACTGATTCTCCGCGTAAATACGTGATTTTTGAAAATTTATCTCGGCATAATACAAGTAAAAATACCACTCTTTGTTATTCTGTAATCATTAAAAAGAAAGGAGTCAGAAACTCATGAATCTTGAAATGATTACAGAAGGATTAAAACAACTGTTACAGGAAAACAACTATACGCCTGCGACTATCCGCTTCTATGAAAGAGAATGGAATAAGATCCAATGCTTTCTTACGAAAGAATACGGAAATACCGAATACGACATGGAACGAGGGATTAAATATCTCGAAAACCAATACGGCTTCATCACTAAATATAATGATGGAACACTTTCTCAGCAGAGAGTTCAGCTTCTCCGTGTTGTTCATATGCTGGAAGACTATCGTCTTCACCGGGTGCTTACCAGAAGATACTATGCATCCAAAAATCCCATTACGCTGAATGTGTATTATTCAGCTGTATTTACGGATTATACGAATTTCCTGGATTCAACGGAATTGTCAGCGAGTACGGTCGGACATTATAAAAGCATTTCTATGGTTTTCATGGATTATCTCCAGCAACGGAAAATAGAATCGGCAAAAAGTATCACAATGGATATCTGCAATTCTTATCTGAAAACGCTGGCTGGCTATAGTTTTAAAACCATAGAGCTGAATGTTTGTGGAATCAGACACTTCCTGCGTTTTCTTTATTCGACCGAAGTCCTTGCCATTGATTATGCCGTAAATATCCATATGCCTGCTGTTTCTAAAAGTGCCAAAATACCTTCCGTATGGAAACTCGATGAACTGAAAGCAATGCTTGCGGCCATTGACAGGAACAGTCCTATAGGAAAACGTGACTATGCGATGATCCTTCTTGCGTGTGTTCTTGGTCTTCGGATTGGAGACATCAAAAATCTGCGTTTCCAGAACTTTAACTGGGAAGATAAAAAGCTGTCCCTCATACAGCACAAAACACATAAACCATTGACCTTGCCAATACCTGATGCAATAGGCTGGGCGGTGATTGATTATATCAAAAACGGACGCCCTCAGTATTATGAAACGGACCATGTGTTCCTGAAACATATGCCTCCATTTGATCCTATCGGTGACGAAAACCATATGCAGCAACAGCTTGTAAGATACATGAGGAAAGCAGGTATCGATCAGCGCACAAAAAAACATTCCGGATTTCATTCTTTAAGACATTCCGCCGGCTCCATGCTTCTAGAAATGGAAACACCGCTTCCGATCATTACAGATATCCTTGGGCACTCCGATTCCGATGTGACGGCTGTTTATCTGAAGACAGACCTGAAGAAACTGGCCGAATGTGTGCTTTCACCGGAGGATTCCTGCCATGAATAAAGAGGTCTATAACAGCATTTTTCAAAAGGAGATCCATGATCTTATAGAATTAAAACGTGCGCTTGGATTCTCTTATGAATCAGAGGCAGGTTCCCTGCGGCGCATTGACACTTTTTTATGTAAAAACAACCTTTCTGAAAAATGTATCACCAAAGAGCTGTGTGATCTATGGTGCAGAAAAAGAACTTATGAAACCGTTACGAATCAGGCAAGCCGCATCAGTATCATGCGTGTTTTCTGCAGATATCTCAACGATATAGGTATTCCGGCATATATTCCACCCAAGGGGATCACAAAAAAACGGATAAGATATGATGCACATATCTATACAGATGAGGAACTTCAGAGCTTTTTTGATGCAGTTGATAAAAGCAAGTCTGTGCCTGATTCCTGCCCATACCGCAGTGATGTTATGCCGGTCTTTTTCCGAATCCTATACACCAGTGGAATGCGTGTTTCGGAACTGCGTCTTGCCAGAATACGTGATATCAATCTCGAAGAAGGATATATCAATGTCCACGAGGCTAAAAACCATAAAGAAAGGCTTATTCCAATCCATCCTTTGCTTATAATTAAGTGTAAGGAACTAAAAGAAAAAATCCATGTCACTTCACCCGATGACGAATATTTCTTTATGATACTTCCGGGGAAACCAATGACCTTGGGGAATGTATATAAAAACTTCAGACGATATCTGGAGCAGGCTGGTATCTCCCACACCGGAAAAGGACCTCGTATTCATGACTTTCGCCACACTTATTGTGTGAACCTTCTCCGTAAATGGACTGATGAAGGAAAAGATCTTATTGCGTATCTTCCTTATATGCGGACAATGCTTGGACATGAAAGTTTTGAGGAAACAGCGTATTATATGAAACTTACGGCGGAACGGTTTCCATATATAAAAGAACGGATGAAGGAATCTTTTCCCGATCTGATCAAGGAGGCAGAGATCAATGAACACGAATTCTACTGATTTTGCCTGTCTGGTTACAGGATTTCTGACAGATTACCTGCCGCATCACAGATGCTATTCCAAGAATACCGTTCTCAGTTACAGGGATACCCTGAAACTGTTCCTGCGATTTTTAAAAGAAGAAAAAGGAATTTCACCGAATTCTTTTTATATCAAAGACTTCAAACGTGAGATTGTCATTGAATTTCTGGAATGGTATCGGAACAGTGGAGCTGGTATATCGGCTGCAAACCAAAGACTGGCTGCATTAAAAGCCTTCAGCGATTATGCACAACTGGAAAACATCGAATACATTGCCCCATTACAGAATGTCTCCGGGATCAAGGCCAAAAAGGCTACACCGAAAGAAGTATCTTTCCTGACGGTGAAACAAATGTCATCTCTTATCAACAGTCCTGATATTAATTCATCCACCGGATTCAGGCATCGGGTAATCCTGACACTTCTGTATGACAGTGGGTGTAGAGTCCAGGAATTGTGTGATATCACGATAGCAGATGTATCGTTAGGTTCTGTTACAACTGTAAGATTACACGGGAAAGGTAACAAGTATCGGACAGTCGTGTTATCAGATGCGACAGCAAAGCTTGTTGGAAACTATCTTAGCCGGTATCGTTCATACGCTGTTGGAACAGATCCGTTGATCACTAACCGTTATCATCACAAGATTGACCGTGATGGTATTTCTTATATCGTCAAAAAATATGCAGATGCACTTCATAAAGAAGATGTAACATTCCCGGAACATGTGCATTGCCATATGTTTCGGCACTCGAAGGCAATGCATATGTTGGAGGCTGGTATCAACATCGTCTATATCAGAGATTTTCTCGGACATGAAGATATTTCTACGACGATGATTTACGTAAGAGCTGATAACCGTCTGAAAAATGATGCAATCAATGCGCTTGCCCCTAAAGTTACTGACGAGACTAATATTCCTGACTGGAACAAAGACAAAGACCTTTTACAGTTCTTAAATTCCTTAAAATAGAGAAGTATTATGCCGAGTTCAGAACGTAAAAACACGGATAAATCCTACAAATACCGGACGTATCTCGGCATAACATC
>NZ_JBNPMZ010000038.1:0-6084 GCF_050314255.1 Sporofaciens sp. SGI.106 | reverse complement strand
TGTAAATTTACCAAATCGACAAATCAATCTTTTCCATTCGTAGTAAAGGGTCGCATGAAAATATACTTAGATAATCGCGTGTAAAACAGGTCGGAATCCGTGTGGTTCCGGTCTTTTTTGAGGAGATTATGATATAAGTAAGATAAATATCTTAAAAATTGACACAGATGTATGTTATAATCGACTATCATTAGTCGGAAATATTTTGTAGAATATTAGATGAATAAATATGTTGAGAAAAATCAGATTTTGAGGAGATAGCAGATGAAAATTGTAATGTTGAATGGACAGAATCATAAGGGAAGTACGTATCATATTGGACGAATGATTGCGGATAAGATTCCCGGTAATAATGAAATCAGAGAGTTCTTCTTTCCGAGGAATCTGAATCATTTTTGTATGGGATGTTATCAATGTATTGAAGATGAAAAGGCATGTCCATACTATGAGGAGAAAAAGGTTATTCTTGATGTTATCAAGGATGCTGACGTGTTGATTGTAACAACACCGAATTACTGTTCGCATGTATCAGCACCGCTGAAAGTATTTATCGATCTGACATTTGATTACTGGATGTCGCACAGACCGAGGAAGTGTATGTTCAGTAAGCGTGCTGTGATTGTTTCGACTTCGGCAGGATCCTCTCCAAAGTCGGCAATGAAAGATGTGGAAGATGCTTTGCTTTATTTGGGGGTGCCGTCTATTACGAAGTACGGAATCGCTGTTCAGGCAATGAACTGGGACGGAGTCAGGATATCCAAAAAAGAAAAAATTGATAAGGATACAAGCAGAATTGCTGCCAAACTTAGCAGAAGAGAGAAACCACACGTTGGAATCAAGACGAGATTCATATTTAATATGATGAGGATGATGCAGAAAAGCGGCTGGGGATCTTCGCCTGTGGAAAAGGAGTATTGGGAGCAAAATGGATGGCTTGGAAGAGAGCGGCCATGGAAATGATGTAAAGGTGAACGAATGTTTGCAGGAAGGGAATTTGAAATGAAAATATCGATCAGAAAATGGGAAACAACAGATGCAAAGTCACTTGCATCTACACTGTCCAATAGAAAAGTAATGAACAATCTGAGGGATGGATTGCCATATCCATATACCGAAAAAGATGCGTTGGATTATATTCATTTTGTCATCAATTCCGATGCGAACAATACATTTGCTTATGCGATTGATGTGGATGGTACAGCGGTAGGAAGCATAGGAGCTTTCCGACAGGGAAATATCCATTCCCGTACGGCGGAGCTTGGCTATTATCTTTCTGAAGAATATTGGAGCAAAGGTGTTATGACAGAGGCTGTACGACAGCTTTGTGAAAAGCTTTTTAATGAGACGGATATTCTTCGGGTTTTTGCCGAGCCATTTTTATGGAGCGTTTGAAGGTGACAGTCTGATCGGTACGCTCTCTATGAGAGAGCCTCAGCATATTGGCGGTTTCTTTGTTAAATCAGATTACCACAGAAAAGGAATCGGGCGAGATTTATTCAATACCATGAGGAGAGACTATGACAAGCAGGAATTTACTGTAAATTCTTCGCCGTATGCAGTGGAGATATACAGACATCTTGGATTTGAAGAGGTGGAGCAGGAACAGACGGTGAACGGTATCAGATTTACACCGATGAAATATGTGGAGAAAATAACCATAAAATAATAAGTCGGATTAACGTTAAAAAGGCGTCGCAAACATCTCTGGTGATTTTGCCGTTTGCAGTCATTGGTGGTATTACTGTTGGAATGTACACCTTTGAGTATTCCACTCCGGATCCGCTTCGCTTATGATGAGATGGTAAATTATAATTTCGAGAATAATTCAAACAATAATTGACACCCTACAAAATAGGGTATAATATAATGCTATAAAGATAATGAAAGGCAACATACAAATATACAAATGACAAGAACATTTATAGAAGTACCACTATTTACTAAGAGATGGAAAGAAATCGGACTTGGTGATGATGAACTTCAAGCATTACAGATGTTTTTATTAAAAGATCCAGAATCAGGTCCTGTAATGGAAGGTACAGGAGGGATTCGTAAAGTCAGATTTCCACTTGAGCACAGAGGAAAAAGCGGAAGCATTAGAGTGTGCTATACAGATTTTGCAGAATATGAAGTCACTTATTTAATAACTGCGTTTGAGAAAAAAGAGCATGAAAACCTTACAAAAGAAGAAAAAAATGTACTTAAGAAGTTAGTGAAATCGTTAAAAGAAGAAGCTGCAAAGAATAGGAGATGATTTTTATGAGTTCACTGTTTGATGATTTGAAACAGGGATTAGAGGAAGCTATTGATTTTGAAAGAGGAAATGGTAAGGCGAGAGTAAAAACATATATGATTATGCCAATCAAGAAATACTCAAATAAAGAGATTAGAGAAATTCGAATAAAAGCAGGTATGACTCAAAGTGTGTTTGCATCTTATATGGGAGTTTCAAAAAAGACTGTAGAAGCATGGGAATGCGGAAGAACACATCCTACAGGTCCAGTTTACCGATTGTTGGACATTTTAGCGACTGAGGATTTGGATGAGACTGATTTTGTTGTTGTGAAATAGAATTATCCCTACCCAACTATTTACAAATGTAGTATTTAAACTCTATAACTGGGAGGCGTATCATCAGAAATGGTGATACGCCTCTTTTTAACAGGAAAAGATCAATCTTTATTAAATCTTTATTTTTCCCTGTTATTCTTTTTCTATAAAAACGAGGAAAGAAGGAATAAGTATGGAAATGGTGCTTCAAACGAAAGATCTTTGCAAGTCATTTAAGAAACAGAAGGCGGTAAATAATGTTTCACTCAATATTGAAAAGGGGAAAGTCTATGGTCTTCTTGGACCTAATGGAGCCGGAAAATCTACAACTCTGAAAATGATTACTGGTGTTTTAAGACCGACAGCAGGTGAGATTTATTTCGATGGAAAGCCATGGAGCAGGCTTTCCTGTTCTGATTGGAATGTTTACTGCAAGTATCATGGAACAGGAGCAAAATGCCGGAGTATACCAGAATCTGCTCACCTTACGAAAAAAGACGATAGCATTTTTGTCTAAGGTAATACTTTTGCTTATGTTTAGCTTGTTTCATGGACTGGCAGATTACCATACACTTATTTACAGATTGCTTTCGGAGAATCGGGAGCACTAAATGAAATGAAGTCTGTAATACCAGTATTTTGCGTGTTTACAGTGTTTAGTATGGTATATTATTTATTGTGGGCATCCCATTGGGAAGGAAGTAAAATATCAGATTAGAGGGACAAAATGGCGAAAATATTAGTAATTGATGATGATACAGCAATCCTTGATATGATAGGAGCAATTCTGAACAAGGATGGACATCAGGTCACAAAAATAAGCAACCCGCTTGAGATAAATATGGAAAAAGTGAATCTTTATGATCTGATTTTGCTGGATATTATGATGCCCGGAATGGACGGATTCGCATTGTGTTCAAGAATCAGGAAGCTTGTTGACTGTCCTATTTTGTTTCTTACAGCAAAAACAGAAGAAAGCAGTCTGGTAAATGGTTTGTCATTGGGAGCAGATGATTATATCTGTAAGCCATTTGGGGTTATGGAACTTCGTGCGAGAGTTGCTGCTCATCTTAGGCGGGAACACCGGGAACATTCTGTCAGAATGGTTGTTGGGCATGTCTGCTTTCATTTATCTTTAAAACAGATGATGGCTGATGATAAGGAAATTCCTCTTACAAAGGCGGAGTATGAAATTTGTGAGTTCCTTGCAAAAAACCGTGGGCAGGTTTTTTCAAAAGAGCAGATTTTGGAGCAGGTATTTGGATTTGACAGTGAGAGCAATGACAGTACAATTACAACTCATATTAAAAATATAAGGACAAAGCTCTCAGACTTCCATTGCATGCCGATAAAAACAGTCTGGGGGATTGGATATAAATGGGAAGAGTAGAGAAGAAGCAGTACACTTAGTAGAATCTTTCTAAGATATGTACTGGTTATGCTTGGACTTTTGTTAACGTTGGGGATATGTACAGTCCTTATATTTAATATTCTTGTTAACGTAGGCGGTATTTATCCGGCTAATTACGCGGAAAGGAAGATCAATGAAGCCTATGATTTGATTCAGAACGCAGACGAAGTGACGGAGGACATCATACCGGTTCTTTGCCATTATGTTATTTTTTCTACGGACGGTGAGGTGCTTAGTGGAAATATGCCGGAAGATTCGGTAAAAATTGCGTGGAACGTTGCTAATCATGGAAACGCATCAGGAGACTATTTTTATAAGGTGATTCCACGTCCGGACGAATATGTTGTTCTGCAGTACAGCCTGACACCACAGTATCAGTCTGCGTTTCTCAGAGAACATTTCATAGAACCACAAGATTTGATAACGATCATAGTTATTCTGAGTGGAATTATAATTATCTTGTTGCCATCTGTAAGCTTCGGGAAAAAAATGAAGCGAAAAATGAAACCGGTAATGAATGCAGTAGAGAGAATCAAGAATCAGGATCTTGAATATGAGGTGTCTTATTCCGGAGTGAAAGAGATTGATGATTGCCTGTCATCTATAGATGAGATGAGAAATGCATTGAAGGATTCTCTGGAACGACAATGGAAGACAGAACAGGAAAAAAACAGACAAATGTCTGCATTGGCGCATGACATAAAAACTCCGATTACTGTCATAAGAGGCAATGCAGAACTACTTTCTGAAATGGAAATGACAGAAGAACAGGAAAAATATATTGATTATATAGCCAGCAGTGCATTGCAGATACAAAACTATGTGCAGACATTAATAGAAGTAACAAAATCCGTAGATGGTTATCAATATAGATTCGAGAAAATAAGGATAGAAGACATCCTTGGTGACATCAAAAAACAAACATGTGGACTCTCTGAAGTTTTCAATCTGAAAATTAACTGGGAAGAACAATATATCAGCGAAACAGTAAATATTGTTTATGACCAGGTTGTAAGAGCTGTTATGAATATTATTAAAAATGCAGCAGAACATACACCGAAAGGAGGAACAATCAATATTTATATCGAAGAGCAGAGTGGAGAGTTCATATTTACAGTGGAAGATAGCGGCAGTGGTTTTACAAAAGAAGCACTGCTGCACGGAACAGAACAGTTTTTTATGGATGATACAAGCAGAAGTGGCGGTGTGCATTATGGTATTGGATTGTTTTCTGCAAAATCAATAGCCAAAAAGCATGGTGGAAGATTATTACTCACAAATTCGGAAGAAACCGGCGGAGCGAAAGTGGAGATTTGTTTTCCCCTTGAAAAAGATTGTTTTGCGAGATGATTAAGAAAACATTATGAAAATAAGGATATGTAAATTCAGTGTAAAACAGACCGGAATCCGTGTGGTTCTGGTCATTTTTTTGCGAATATGGTATCTTTGAAATTAGCAATGGGCGTAAAGTTGTATATTTATTGTGGTGATAGAGAAATAGAATTTCAATATTTTATTGTTGGAAGGGATGATAATCCTTTTCTCCATGAAAAAATTGAAAATGAGAAAAATAAGGATAGGAAAGGTCAATATTACGCCGTTTTTGTGTTTTGTTTCTATAATGCTTTTGTGCACAGCAGTAGAGTTATTAACAAGTGTACGTTTTGGTATTATTGGGATGGCTGTGTTATATGGTGTTTGGCCTGTTCTGAATAGTATTTTTGTGTCACTGAAGAATAATAGACCAAAAGTATTTGGAATGATCAGTTATTTGCTGATTGGCTTGTTTCTTATGGATGTGGCAGCAAGGTTTTTCGTTGGCGGAAATTATGTTGGGCCATAATGGAATAGGAGAAACACCTGTTGGAATATATGTTGATGCAATGACAAAAAATCTATGAAACAATGGTTTTGTCTGCGTGTAAATTGGAGATGCAAAATGAACAGGAAAACGGAAAACATATTATGCATATTGCTTTCTTGCATTGCAATTTGTGTAGCGACGATAGGATTGTTTTATTCAGATGGGGGAGAATCCATTCTTGTAAACAATATATATGGACAACAAGTAGAATTATATGGAAAAGGAATATATGCCTATAATTCATTGATGACGGTATCAA
>NZ_JBNPMZ010000037.1:0-6430 GCF_050314255.1 Sporofaciens sp. SGI.106 | reverse complement strand
GCATCTTGAGTTTTTTTCATAATGCCTCCTAAAAATATATAGAAATTATATATTTAGATATTAAAAGATATAAAATTATATTTTTACTGTTATTTTGGGTGCTTTGAATTTAATATCATAAAAACACTTCTTCTATTGATAAATCATATAATAAAAACCAGATATTATAAATGGAAATCGTGTATTAAGATTATGATAGTGCATTAGTAAAATGTAATACAGTATATCAATTATATATTATAATATTAAAATATATAATTTAGAAGACACAAATCTGATGAACTGTGAGACGAAGTTAATCCTATTACAAAACCAGTTGCAAATTCCGGCTCATCTGAGCACGGTTTCCAATATAAACTGATCACTGATTCCGCTTTGAACTGAACAGGATTCCACTACAGCTGATCGGTAGCACAACCAGCAACAAGAGTCAATGGCAAGGGCTAAAGCCGGCATAAATGCCCCATTGACATTGTTTCTGGTCGTGCGCTATGGATAATCAAGCAGAACAAAGGGTTGTTCTGCTAACGAAAGCGTTTCAAATAGCTTGATCAGTTTTGACAGGAACAGTAATCAGTCGATACGGAATAAATGCTCAGATAAAACGGAATATGCAACCAGTATAGTTAAGGAGAATGGCAATGCGGTATGTAGATGAAAATAATATTGAGAAAATGTATAATGAATTACAAAAATCTTTGAAAAAAAATCAATTGTATGACGGAATTGCCATTTTGGGTATGAAGGATCCAACTAATTATTATAAAGTGACTAAAAAATATGAAGATGTTTGTTGGAATGGATGTGAAGTCAATAAGGTAAAGTTCATGACATACCCGGCGACATATGCTGACATGGATATGTTGCAATTCACGTACTTTATGTACTGGAGAACAAAGGCTCTTTCTGGCAATGTGATATGTTGCCATGATTCGTATGTATACATATATGTTTGTGAATTACTAGCTGGATTTCATGCGACGAGCAGTGAAGAAGGATACCAATTGTTACGCAGCGTATATAGAGCATATAGTGGATTTGATAAAAGCTTTGAAAAACATTTAATAAAATGGATTTTGGGATATTGTATAATCCATGGAATATATGATGCAAAAAGAGAAGAGTTAGATGTAATTACAGAAGATGAGTACAATACATGGATACAAAAAAAGAAATTATTGAATAATGATTATTCAAAATGCTTTGATGTGGTTCTGGCAGCATCGGATTATAAGCTGGATAAGCAGAGCGCTTTTTATAAAAGCAAACAAGGTACAAGGGTTATTGACATGGTTTTTGATGCGGCTATGACCGCTATTAATGAGTGTATGAGGCAGCATAAGCTTGTATTATCAGACTATATAATTGGTAAAGGAGTCAGAGAGAAATGGCGGATATATGATGATACACCATGGGAAGGTTATTTGGGGTTAATTTCTTCCAGTATAAAATATGATAAAACATTTATTTTCAGAAGGATTACATACGAATATAGTAAACATGAAAAAGCTTGGTATTATGATGCTATTAGCGAATATGAACATATTATTTGTGGAAAGTATTTTCCCAGGATAGGTTATAAGTATCACGATGGTAAATTTGTTGCTTATGTCGTAGAAACAATTGAAGCTATCTGTAGAAATAAGGTGGGATATCAATATAAATTAAAACCTGATTATGTGAATATTTTGGGCACAAGAGGAATACAAAAGCTAGTCGAGTCTGGTGAAATAGGATATGTTGTTGAAAAAGTTGTAGATGATTTTGCAAAAAAGTATCAGTCTGAATTTGCAGAATTGCCGAGGAAAAAGCCGGAGATTAAAACGACAAAAAGGAAAAATTTAAAGCTTGTAAAAAAAACTGATGAAAGCAAAGCAGTTGTTGAGGATGTAAAAATAGAATCTGAATCCGCTATGATTAATAATAAAATTAGTACGGAGGAGATAGAGAAAGCGAGACAAGTGTTATTCCATAATCAGGAGAAACTTGTTCTTGAGGGGGAATACCAAGAAGAAAGTGCTATTTCCGAAAAAATTCAAGAGACCATTTACTCAAAAGTTCAAGTGCATATTCTGAAGTTGCTGATAAATAAAGAATATGCTGCTATGGAGGAGTATGTAAGTCAAAAAGTATGTAATGTTATTTTGGAAGTTGAAAAAATTAATAAAATTGCAATGGAAGAACTGGGAGATATCCTGGTTGACAATGATGGAAGTAATTATTTTGTCTACGAGGAATACGCAGACTATATAGAGGGATTATAGGGATATGAAAAAGAAAGTACCAAAGAGAATAGAAAATATTATCATGAACGCTTTGCAAGCGGGTGTTGTACCAAGGACTGGGTTGGGCTATATTGCAGTTGGACGAGAACAAGAGATAGCAACATTGCTTAAGGATGTAGAAATGGTAGAAGAGGGAGCAGGTACATTTCGCTTCGTAACAGGATCATATGGTAGTGGAAAAACATTTTTGCTACAAACAATCAAAGAGTATGCTATGAATAAGGGGTTCGTTGTGGCAGATGCAGATTTATCTCCAGATAGGAGTTTGGTAGGGACTGTGTTTCAAAAGAGGGGGTTGGCAACATATAGAGAGCTCATGTGTAATTTGTCGACACAAACTTCACCAACAGGTGGAGCATTAGGAAAGATTTTGGATGTATGGCTCAATGAGATATGGGTAGATGTTGCTAAGAATGTTGAAGTTGGTGGCATACAGGGAAATGCATTAGAAGATAGGGTAGCCAATAAAATATATGAAACGATTTTAAATATGCAGGAAATGGTGCATGGATACGATTTTGCCAATATTCTGATAATGTATTGGAAAGCTTCAAGAGTTAATGATGCCGAATTAAAATCGAAAGCATTAAGATGGCTTAGAGGAGAATATGCAACTAAATCGGAAGCGAAAGTGGATTTGGGAGTTGCGACGATAATAAATGACAATGATTGGTATGAATACATCAAGCTTTTATCAGAATTTCTGGTAAAGATTGGATATAAAGGTTTTTTTATTATTATTGATGAGTTGATTAATATTTATGCGAGTACATCGGCTATTACGAGACATAAAAATTATGAAAAAATTCTTGCTATGTATAATGACATAATGCGGGGAAAAGCTAGGCATCTCGGAATAATCATGGGAGGAACTCCACAGGCTATTGAAGATTTGGATAGAGGTTTATATAGTTATGACGCCTTGAAATCAAGGCTTGAGTCAGGGAGATTTGGATCCAACGGAATGATTAATCTAATGCAACCAGTTATAAAAATATCTCCATTAACTAAGGAAGAAATAGTAGTTTTGCTGGAAAATATTGCGGAGATGCATGCAGATATATATGGATATACATTAATGATTACAATAGAGGATATTATCGAATTTGTAAAGGATGCACTTAGAGAAAAGAGGAGTATTACACCTCGGTCGATTATAAGAGACTTTATTGAGGTGCTGAATTTATTGTATCAAAATAAAAACTTCAGCCTGAAAGAGATTATGGAAAATTTTAACTATTCCAAGGATGTTGAAAGGATATAAAAACAATATCTATATTAAGATCAAAAGAGGAGGAAGATATGGTAAATATATTAGAAACCGATGATAAACACGAAATAATAAAGAAAAAACTTAGGCGGTATTTTGACGGTCGTATTGTTCGAAAAGATCTGACAAGATCCATGCAGGAAGGGGCAAATGTACCTGTCTATGTATTGGAATATATGTTGGGACAGATTTGTGATTCTGATGATGAGAAGATTATTGAGGATGGTATGGAAAATGTAAAGCGTTTCTTGAGAAATAATTCTGTACGATCGGATGAAACACAGAAGATTCTTTCATTATTGCGTGAAAAAGGACATTATACAGTTATTGATCGGATTACAGTGGTACTGAATACGAAAGAAGATCACTATGAAGCTACATTCTCAAATCTGGGAGTGAAAGGGATTCCGATCCATCCGGATTATGTGAAAGATTATGACAGATTACTCTGTGGTGGTATCTGGTGCATTCTACAGCTGGAATATGAGTTCGTTGAAGAGGATAAGAAAAATACGCAGCCAATCCGTATCCGGAAGTTGACACCAATTCAGATACCATATGTGGATATGGATGTAGTCAAAGATGGAAGAAAAGCATTCACCAGAGATGAGTGGATGGATGTCCTTCTTCGTTCCACAGGGCTGGAGCCGGATAAATTCAGTGAACGAGCTAAATGGCTACTGATTGCCCGTATGATTCCATTGGTAGAGAATAACTTCAATCTCTGCGAATTGGGACCTCGTGCTACTGGTAAATCATACATCTATGAGAAGATTTCTCCGAACAGTATTCTGGTTTCAGGCGGACAGACTACTGTGGCAAATCTTTTCTACAGTATGTCCAATCATACGGTAGGTCTTGTAGGTATGTGGGATTGTGTCGCTTTTGATGAGGTTGCCGGAATCAAGTTTAAAGATAAAGATGGGATTCAGATTATGAAGGGATATATGGCATCTGGAGCATTCTCCCGTGGTAAAGCAGAGATTCAGGCGAAAGCTTCTATAGTTTTTGTCGGAAATATTAACCAGAGTGTAGAGACACTTTTAAAGACTTCCAGCTTGTTTGATCCGTTTCCACCGGAGATGGGTACGGATACGGCATTTTTAGATCGTATTCACTGTTATATTCCTGGATGGGAGATTCCGAAATACAGACCGGATTCTTTTACCAATGATTATGGTTTTATGAGTGATTATTTGTCAGAGTTTATGCGGGAACTTCGGAAAGATAACTATAGTGATATCCTGGACAAGTATTTCCACCTTGGAAAGAATTTGAATCAGCGTGATACGATTGCTGTACGCAAAATGGTTTCAGGTTTCATTAAGCTGTTATATCCGCATGGAGAAGTAAGAAAAGAAGAAGTTCGTGAGATTGTTGAAATTTCTCTGGAGCTTCGTCGCAGAGTAAAAGAACAGTTAAAGAAAATCGGCGGTATGGAATTCTATGATGTAAACTTCTCTTATACTGATAACGATAGCTTTGAAGAGCATTATGTATCAGTTCCAGAGCAGGGTGGCGGAAAACTGATCCCAGAAGGTATGGGTAAACCGGGATGCTTATATACGGTGTCAAAAGCAAAGACAGGCATGATCGGATGTTATAGGTTGGAAACACAAATGATGCCTGGAAACGGAAAACTGACTTGCACGGGTATCGGCTCGGGAAAAGAGCAGAAGGAAGCAACGAATACAGCGTTTAATTATCTGAAAGCCAATGGAGGACGTATTTCTGGTCAGATCAGTACAACGACAAAAGACTATATTATCAATTATCAGGATATGCAGGGAATTGGAATGACAAGTAATCTGGCAATGCCTACTTTAATTGCGATATGTTCGGCGGCACTTGGCAAGACGCCATTAAGCAGTCTTGCTGTTCTCGGAGAGATCAGTATCGGGGGTACTTTGATTAAGGTAGATGAATTGGCAAGTACTCTGCAAGTATGCCTGGATAGTGGCGCAAAGAAGGTGTTACTTCCGATTACATCAGCTGCAGATCTGGGAACTGTACCTTCGGATCTCGTTGGTGCGTTCAGTTTAATCTTCTATTCTTCTTCAGAGGAAGCGGTATATAAAGCATTAGGCGTGGAGTAAGAATAAAAGATTGAAAAGAAGATGAGTAGTTATTTTTGAACAGGATTTTGAAGAGTTAATGGATGATATGAAAATGAGCCGTGTAAATGCAGACTGAATTGTATCTGGATAATGTGGTATGGAAAGTAATAACCTCCGTCTATGACAGCTTTGCTGTAGTAGAGGAGGTGGCTTTCATAGAAGAAATACTGGAATAATAATTTGTGTTATGTGAATGGTTTCAAAAAATACGAATTATCTGAGAAGAGTGTGTGGTGAACATACAAATAAAGGGGGTGTTGTGGACTTGACTTGAAAAGCGGAATTTAGTTCCGCTTTTAGCGCTGAAAATAATTAATAAAAAATGTTTTTTAAACATGGTATAGAAAAATTCTCGTTTTTCAAGAGGCAGTCTGGAAAATATTTCTTTTGAATATTATAAAATGAAACACAGAAATACCTGTATTTTACGACGCTCAGCGACCACGATTCCGTTTCTGAACGGTCGTTTTCTAGAGCATATCGGCTACCACGTAAACCAATTATTATAAACCTTCTTCGCAAATGATGACCTGGCAAAGCGGCAAACGGCGCTGAAAACGGTTTGCCAGAGGCAGAAGCCTATCACATGCTACTCATGTAAAGAGCCTTTCGCGGCATAAGTGGTTTGCTGATTGTTGCCGACCGTTAGAAAATGGAATTTGGCAGTTTGTTCGCGTAAAACCGGCCGTTTGAGGTCGTAATATGTAATACCTAAAAAATGACAGTTAGTAGTTGTTTGGCAGGAAAATTATTAATAT
>NZ_JBNPMZ010000036.1:0-7488 GCF_050314255.1 Sporofaciens sp. SGI.106 | reverse complement strand
GTCGGGGGATATTTCAATCCGATTTAGCAGAAAAGTGGTGATAGTTTCCTTTATTTTGTCGGTGTTTGTTATGTACATACATGCAAAGAATCTGGCTTATTATGATTTTGGCGATGTGCAGGGTACTTTCATCTATGGATTGAACCAAATAATGTCTGAAACTTTAGGAAGGATTGCTGTTCCTTTTTTCTTTCTGCAATCTGGATATTGGATGTTTCGGTATGATATTTTTGATACAAAATCCGACATTTTACGAAGAAAGTTAAAGAAGAAAGTAATATCCCTTGGAATTCCATATTTAATATGGAATACGTTTGGATTGCTATTTTTCATAATTATGACTCATATTTCTGGCATACTATTCGGGTTATATAGTGGACAGGATATAAGCATATCATTGAGCAATGTGGTTGAAGGTATTATCTTACATAAATTTTATCTTCCATTCTGGTTTATGCAGGATCTTATTGTGTTGACTGTACTGTCTATGTTGGGTATCAATACGCCCGTATGTCAGACAAGTTCGATTTTGCTTTTTACGATTGGAGGGGCGTTATCTGCTTATCATAGAGAGTATTGGGAAAAGCCGAATGGTAGTCATTTTGAAACAGCATTCTATATTATTTTGTTTCTTATTCTTGCAGTAATCAAATGGTTATCAATACCGTTCTTTTATACGATTTATATTGTTTTATCTCCAATTTTGTTTTGGAAAAGCTGTGAATTGTTAGGGGAGCTGAATCTATTTGATCATGAGCCGTTGTGGTTCTGTAAGCAGAGTTTTTTCATTTATAGTGCTCATATTTTTCCTGTAGAAGGTTTGAGTAGTATTCTGTCCAGGGTGAGTGGCAGTATGGCCTGGGCATCTTTCAGCTATATAGTTACTCCCCTTGTTGCCCTGGGGCTTCTATATGTGGTGGCGAGAATACTGGCGCACACATTTCCAAAAGTATATAGAGTGCTTTGTGGAGGCCGGAATTCCTGAAAGATTTAATTTTAACTTTTTGCCTTTGCATACAAAGTTAAAAAGTTAAAATTGAATTGTAGGAGGGATACAGATGTCAAACGAAGAGTATAGCAAGATTATTGCAGAGTTATTGACAAATTCATACCAATGAATATAATAAACTTATGTTTCACCAACTCATGAGTTTGCAAAATGTGAGGGAGGAGATTATGTTTTATTGTCGGGAACAAGAACTTCAAACGATGAATCGACGTTATGAAAAAGGACGATTTGAGTGTATTGTTATATACGGAAGACGGCGTGTAGGTAAAACTGCGTTGATTAATGAGTTCTGCAAAGGAAAGCAGACGGTTTATTTTTCTGCATTAAATGCATCATCTCAGGAAAATCTGGAAGCACTTTCGAAGGCTATTTATCTTTGTAAGAATCCAGACAGTTCCAATTTTCCTACCTACAAATGTTATGAGGATGCCTTAGAGGAAATCACAACAATGTCAGCGCATAAACGTATGGTGTTTGTTATTGATGAGTACCCATATCTGGCAAAGGCTGAGAAATCATTTTCATCACGCCTTCAGCATATTATTGACCATCAGTGGCAGGATGGACAGCTTTATCTGATCCTGTGTGGTTCATCCATGAGTTTCATGGAGTATCAGGTGCTGGGGTATGAAAGTCCTCTTTACGGACGCCGAACGGCACAGTTTAAAATACAGGCACTGACTTACCGTGAGATTACAGCATTTTATCCTGAACTGTCGGTAGAGGATCAGGCACTTTTATATGGTGTGACCGGTGGTATTCCTCACTATATCAACAAGCTTGATGTAGAAAAAAATTTAGACGAAGCACTCCTGGAAAATTTGTTCAATACCTCCAGTTATCTTTTTGAAGAACCGGAAAATTTATTAAAACAAGAGTTGCGGGAGCCGGCAATCTATAATTCAGTCATTGCTGCTATTGCAGGCGGTGCCAGCCGCTCAAATGAAATTTGTACAAAAGTAGGACTCGAATCCGGTGTGTGTGCAAAATATTTGAAGGTCTTGTTGGATTTGGGCATTTTGAAGAAAGAAACTCCTATTACAGAAAAGCCTGGAAAGAAAACAGTCTATGGCATTGAGGATAATTTCTTCCGTTTCTGGTACCGGTTTGTTCCACGGAATATGTCTGTAATCAGTGCAGGACGTATGCAGCAGGTTTATGAGCAGGCGGTAAAACGGTATTATCCGGATTATATGGGGCTGGTCTTTGAAAAAATGTGTCGGGAATATCTGCTTCGCTATGCATCCGATCTTCCTATTCTGTTAAGTAATGTTGGACAGTGGTGGGGAACAGATGCAAAAACCAGAAAAGAAATTCAAATCGATATTGTTGGAACGCCGGTGGAAGGAAATGAGTATCTGATAGGTTCCTGCAAGTATCGAAATGAGAAAATTGGAATAGAGGAATTGGAACTGATTCGTAGATATGCTTCGGTATTTCGCAAGAATGGAACATTTCATTACTATATCTTCTCCAGGGGAGGATTTACACAAGAATTGATAATGGCAGCAGAGAAGGGCGAGGTTACGCTGCTAACGCTGGAAGATCTTTACACCGGATAAGGGACGATCCTGTGTCCCGGGATAAGAGGGTTATTATGGCATCTATTTCAACAATCAACAAAACTGAATATACCCTTCTTAAGCTCCTCAGCTGGAGCCTGCACCCATCTAAGGGAACTGCCCGGTTTCCATCCCTGACCGGGAAGGAATGGGAGCAGCTTCTGGCTCTTGCAGACCGTCACGAAGTGCTGTCACTGCTTGAAAATGTATTGGAAATGGACAGGATTCCGGAAGAGCAGAGGCTTGCCGTGCAGTTTAAAACAGCGCGGACTGTGCATAAAGGGATTCAATTACAGGTATTGAATGCCAGACTCACTGCACTTTTGGAGAAGGAGGGCATCGTAGCTGTCACGCTCAAGGGCTGTGCTGTTTCGCGGTTTTATCCGACTCCGGAAGTTAGGAAAACTTCGGATCTTGATCTGTTTGTGGCTGACGAGGAGGATGCCGGGAGAGCAGTAGAGATTCTGTGTGAAAATGGATTCAAGCCATCTTCTGAGTGGCATGCAAACCATCACTTTGTTTTGGTTTCTGAGAAAAATGAAGTGGTGGAACTCCATACAACATGGGCAGAGGCTTTTAAGGAAAAGCATTTGAATCAATATCTGGAAAAGCTGCAGGAGGAGAGCATTCAGCATTGCCGACCTGTAGAGTTTCAGGGGTTTAAGATGTATGTATACGAGACAGAATGGCAGGCGTTTTATCTGATGATTCATATGCTGCAGCATTTTGTTGGCAGTGGTTTTGGACTTCGAAATCTCTGTGACTGGGTTGTGTTATGGGAGAATTGTGACGATGAAAAAGCACGGAAAGATTTCTGGAAGATGGTTTGTGAGAGCGGTACTGCAGAATTTGCAAAGGCGATAACATCCATCTGTGTGAGATATCTTGGCCTGGCACAGGAGAAAAGCCCGATTCCCGTTGGAAATGATGTTGAGCGGGAAGTGACGGATGAGTTGCTCAGAGATATACTGGATGCCGGAGAGTTTGGCTACAGCGAAGCGGAGCGTATGGTAGGCATGGAGGGAAATTCATTGACCGCATATGTGAGAGAATTTCACCATCAGATGCATATTAATTTTCCGAAGGCAGGAAAGATCATCGTATTCTGGCCTGTTCTGTGGTTTGCAACACTGATCCGTTTCCTGAATAATAACAGGAAGCTGAAGCGGCCATCGGTATCTGCAATTATAAAAAAAGCGGGTAAGCGGGGAGAACTGGTCAGTCGGCTCACACCGCGTGAATAATAAAGCGGCAGCCGGATCATTTCTCCAGCTGCCCTAAGAGATAGCCCTCATCTGTGGCTTCATTTTCATTGCCCAACAAAATCATCTGCCCATTTGTCTCATCCTTTACAGAAAAGTAAATTTGATAGCTGCCGCGTTCCAGATCTTTCACAGGAAGTTTTACTGTGAAGGATTTTTTTTGTCCGCTGCCAAGCTTTCTCAGATCGGCGTTTAGTGGAACATCGGTGCATGCTCCGGTTTCTACATTTTTTAATATAACAGAAGTCTGAAATGGTTTCAGAGTGTTGGAAAATCCATTGTTCTGTAAGGTGAGAGTGAGGGTTACATCCGGTTTTATCAATCCGGATTTTTTTATTTTGCAGGTACGAATCAGATAACGGTATCCGAGATGTGTCTGCATATAGGTATATCCGTCACATCCGCGAAAGGCATCATTTCCTGTCCAGACGGTATTTCGCCATTTTTCCAGAACGCGGCCGTCATAGTCTGCATTCAGGTAAGACACATGCATGGTTCGCAGATCTGAAACCGAGGTTTCGAGATCACTAAGATTATGATTATAGATAACCTCGCCGCCATTTGGAACGTATTGACATAAAGTGTTTTGAAATGCCAGTTCTTCTTTCCTTGTGCCCTGATAAGAGGGAGAGGTGGCGTCGCGTCTTGCTGTATTTCCGTAGGTGCCCAGGTCGGATTCAGAACCCAGCATTCCATCATTGAAAAGGCCGAGTCTTCCCATCAGAGAATCATCTGCTCCAAATGCCGGAAATTTTCCCGGAAGATTATACAGGTCATTTACCATACGCCACTGAGCCGGTGTGCGGACGGAAAGATAGATGGAAGGGTCGATGACCTCATGTAAATGCTGGATAAGTGTTTTTACGGAATCGGCGTCCATGAAATGCGAATGGTGCATTTCGCCCCAATTTCCCGTGAAAATGCCCTGCATAATGTAGACAGAATCACAGTACCGGTTGACCAGTGTGCTGACCTGATCCATATGTGTCAGGACAAGATCCAGTGTTTCGGGTTCTGTTGCCAATGCCAGTCCGTCCCAGTCATAAATAAAACGAAGGATCAGTTTCGTATTGGACGGGGACTGTGACCATGCAGTTAGAATATCATTTAACTGTGTGAGACCGGTTTCGCTGATTTCGGTCTTACGATAATTTTTTAAATTAATCTCCACCAGTGCCAGAGAATCGGAATAGGATGCAGTCTGATTAGAAAGTCCGTCTGTCGGGACATAATCGTCAGACAAAGTGTAACCGATAATATGGTAAAATCCCTGATAAGGATTGGAAAGGTAACGGGTGCTTTCCGAAAATGTTTCTGTTGTACAGGTAATGCGGTTGAGATATACGGTCAACACACAGAGAAGAAATGCCCCCAGCACAATGCAGAGGGGTATCAATAATTTGAAAGGAAAAACATTCAGGAGTTTCATGGTTTGTGCTCCGTTTCATAATATTTTTATTGAAAATACTGTATCAGACGAGAAGATGATTGTCAATTTTTTGTCCCTGCAGACCACCTATTCGGTGGTAAATTTGTACTCTCTGTGTTAGACTTATGTTTGTAGTGAAGTAGAAATAACAAAAAGAGAAGTATAAAGATGCTAAAAGAAAAATTTTTGAAAATTATAAAAAGTCCGGCCCTGGCAGATATCTGGCGATGGTCAGTTTCCAGCCATCCGGGGATTTTGTTATTGTGCGTATTAAATCTGATTATTTGCGGGTGCGCTCTTGTGATTACAGTTGCCACCCGGGGCTTGATCGATGGGGCAGCCGGTCATGATGGAAAACGGGTTTTGATTTATGCCATTTTAATGACAGCCATGTTATTGGTAAGCCGGGCAGGTGCGCTGTTTTCAGGGAGGCTTTCAACGAGAATCAGTGCGGAGCTTTTGCGGAGTCTTCGTTCTATGGCACTTGAGAAAATTTTGAAGAAGCAGTATGCCGGTCTTGCAGGATTTCACAGCGGGGAGCTGGTAAACCGCATGTTTTCCGATATTAGTGTCATTAGAAATGGAATAGTTGAGATTGTGCCGGGCCTGGTGAGCATGGCGGTCAGTTTTGTGGGGGCAGCAGTGATCCTGATCCGCATGGACTGGCGGTTTGTCGTGCTTCTGATTGCAGGGGGCATATTAGGCTTGCTTTTAATCGCAGTATTTAATAATCCCATGAAGAGGCGTCACAGGGCAATGCAGGAGTCGGAAGGCAGGCTTCACGCGATTATTCAGGAAACGCTTGAGAATCTTCGCCTTATAAAGGCGTCCGGTTCTGAGAAACGGATGATGCGTCAGGTGGATCGCCGTCAGGAGGCATTTCTCAGTGCTCAGCTGAGAAAGGGTTATTTTGTTACATATTTGAATAGCAGTATTCATGGAATCTTTCAGTTAAGCTGGTTGTTTTGCATGCTCTGGGGGTGTTTTGGCATTTATAATGGAAAATTAACCTACGGAATGCTGGCGGTCATCATTCAGCTGGTGGGTCAGATTCAGGGGCCGATCGCGAATATAGCAGGAGTTGCCAGTCAGATTTATGGAACTATCAGTTCCGCAGAGCGGCTGAAGGAAATTCTGGATCTTCCGGAAGAAGAGAAATTGATTTGTATCGATGGCAGAGCATTGTATCAGGAATTAAACCAGATCAAATTGTGTGACATCGACTATTCATATGGAAGAGGCACAGAGCTTGTGTTAAATCAGGTAAATGTCTGTATAAAACCGGGAGATTTTGTCGCTGTGACGGGAATCTCCGGTGGCGGCAAGAGTACTTTATTCCAGCTTCTTCTGGGTATTTATCAGCCGACAGCCGGTGCGGTGAAGTTTTGCTTTGCAGATGGCAGGGAAGAAAGTGCCTCCGGCAGGACGCGGGCATTGTTTGCCTATGTGCCTCAGGGAAATACCCTGTTTTCCGGCACCCTCCGGGAGAATCTTACCATGTTTACCGATGCGGCGACCGATGAAGAAATCCTGCAGGCGGTGAAGATAGCGTGTATTGATCAGTTTATTTCAGAGCTTGCGGATGGCCTGGATACGGTAATCGGAGAACGGGGCATCGGTTTATCGGAAGGACAGGCCCAGCGGGTGGCTGTGGCAAGAGCGCTCCTCAGTCGCGCACCGATTCTGTTACTGGATGAGAGCACCAGCGCGCTGGATGAAGAAACCGAGGCAGGACTGCTCCGGAATATCGCCTCACTGAGGGACAGGACCTGTCTGATCGTGACCCATAGAAAAGCGGCTCTTCGTATCTGCGATTATCGGATTCATATCGAGAATGGGAAAGTGAGCATTCGGGAGGAGAGGGCTTTATTATGAAAAAAGAAATCAAAAAAACTATTATGTTGGGTGAGGGATGCTTTATTTTTATAAGTATTGTTTTACACTTCTTGAAAAATTATTACATTGGAAAAAGCGAAGTTTTAAAAGAATTTCCGTGGGGGAATGAAGTGGGAATATTGCTTTTAGTATTTGCATTTTTAATTTATTGTTACGAAAGAGCAAATAATTATTCTTTCTTTTATGGATTTAGCCAACGAGGCGGAGACAATTCTAACTCATTTATCTTGTTTGCGGTAGCAATTAATTTTTTTGCTTTTAATGATTTACCGTTTTTTGGCGTACTTATTGGTATTAGTATTGCGATTATGCTTTTAGGATTTTTAATAA
>NZ_JBNPMZ010000035.1:0-7687 GCF_050314255.1 Sporofaciens sp. SGI.106 | reverse complement strand
TCTCTGTCTCGTCCTTTGCACCGATCTCCGTCATGGATTTTACCAGGCCTGCAATTCCCTGAATCTCGGACGGAATAATGATCTTCGTAGCCCTGCCGTCTGCCGCCTTTTCAAAAGCTTCCAGGCTCTTCATGGTAAGGACTGCCTCATCTGCTCCCGCTTCCTTCAGAAGACGGATACCTTCTGCATTTGCCTTCTGGACTTTAAGGATGGCCTCTGCCTGACCTTCTGCTTCCTTGATCATCTTCTCGCGCTCTGCTTCTGCCCGCAGAATTGCTGCCTGCTTCTCTGCCTCAGCATCCAGGATTACAGATTCCTTCTGTCCTTCTGCCACAAGGATGGTTGACTTCTTCTCACCCTCTGCCCGGAGGATCGCCTCACGGCGCTCACGCTCTGCCTTCATCTGTTTCTCCATGGCATCCTGAATAGCTGCCGGAGGGATGATGTTCTTAAGCTCCACACGGTTCACCTTGATTCCCCACGGATCCGTTGCCACATCCAGGGATGCCCGCATCTTCGTATTGATCGTCTCTCTGGAAGTCAGTGTCTGATCCAGCTCCAGATCACCGATAATGTTACGCAGTGTCGTCGCCGTCAGATTCTCAATAGCCATGATCGGATTTGCCACCCCGTAGCAGAACAGCTTCGGGTCTGTAATCTGGTAGAACACTACCGTATCAATCCGCATCGTTACATTATCCTTGGTAATAACCGGCTGTGGTGCAAAATCCACAACCTGTTCCTTCAGATCCACTTTTCTTGCCACACGCTCAATAAACGGAATCTTAAAATGAATTCCAACACCCCATGTTGCCTGGTACGCACCCAGTCTCTCCACAACCAGCGCTTTTGCCTGCTGTACAACCTTCACACAGGAAACGAGTACCAGTATCACAAAAATAAGAAACAGAATTCCAATTATTTTCCACAACATACTTAGACCTCCTTCGCTCTCACAATCAACTTTACGCCCTGGATTCCATCAATCACAACTACCATGTTCTTTTTAATAAATCCTTCCGGATCATCGGTCTTTGCCGACCATTCCTGTCCGTTCACCTCCACAAGCCCCCGTGCATGAAGGGTATCCACATCCTCCAGCACCAGCGCCTGCTGCCCGATCAGACTCTCGGCGTTTGTTTTCTGCCTTTCTTTATTAAAATACTTTAACGCGATAGGCCGGGTCATCACAAGAAGCAGTACCGACACTATAAGGAACACAATAATCTGAACTGTCGTTCCAAACCCGATGATGCCCATAACAAATGCCACCAGTGCTCCTCCGGCAAACCAGATAGTGGTAAGTCCCATGGTGCAGATCTCAATGATCAGCAGTACCACAAATAAAATCAGCCAATACATTGTTTCCATATGCTTCCCCCTTTTTTATTCCAGTACGCCTTACTGAAATATTAGTATTTCCTGTCTTTATCTTACTATACTTCCATTATTTTCACAACCAGAGTTTTTGCCGCAAAATCCCGCACATTAATTTCTCCTCTGTCGTCCCGCTTCAAACATAAGCACCGTCGCCGCTATAGCAGCATTCAGAGATTCCACCTCTCCCATCATGGGAATCAGAATATATTCATCCGCAAGCTCTGCGACCTCATCCCGGAGTCCATTTCCTTCATTTCCAATAAAAAATGCACTCGCCTCCCGGTAATCCGGTCCGTCATAGTCTCTTTTCCCTTTTAAATGTGCAGCGTAAGTCTGAACCCCCGCTGCCTTCATCTGCCGAATGACATCCGTAATATCCTGCACATACCAGAAAGGCATCCGAAATACAGAACCCATGGTGGAACGGATGGTCTTCGGGTTATAAATGTCCACACACTCCCGACTCATAATGATTCCGGTCACGCCTGCCGCTTCCGCCGTCCGCAGGATGGTGCCCAGGTTCCCCGGATCCTGCAGGTTATCCAACACCAGGATCAGAGGTTTTCGTTCCCCAGGTGCGGAAACACTCCAGGCCTCCGATACGGGAATTTCACGACTCCTCTGCCTCACTATGCACAGAACCCCCTGGGGTGTCCTGGTATCCGATACGTGTTCAAATACAGAATCCGTCAGAATCTCCGGCCGTATATGGCTCTTCGCACACATGTCATCTACCGTTTTCTTTTCCTTCCTGTAAAATGATTCCGACACATATACTTCCATCAGGTCATCCCCGGGAACCTCCCGGAACATCCGGATTCCTTCCACCAGGAAAACCCCTTCCTCATCCCGGAGCTTTCTCTTCTTCCGGAGATTCGTCAGTCTTTTTACCCGCTGGTTCGCTGTACTTGTAATCAATGTGTCCCCTCCTCTATCTCTTCTGCAGTTTCTGCAGCGCCAGATTGCTGCCTACAAGAATCAGAATGATATCATCCTTTAAGGTCTCATCCGGATCCGGATTCAGCTCCACATCACCCTCATCAATGTATCCGACGACGCTCACCTCGTGCTGTTTTCTGACCTCCAGCTGGCGCAGCGTCTTTCCAACCCATTTTTTCGGAATCTCCGTTTCAATCATGCTGTAATCCGGTGAAAGGGTAATCCAGTCCGCAAACTCGGTCGATACCAGATTCTTTGCCACACGGGCTCCCATCTCTCTCTCCGGGTACACGATAGCATCTGCACCGATTTTCATTAATATTGCCGCGTGCCTTTTGTCATTTGCCTTGGCCAGTATATATGGAGCACCTTCTTCCTTCACCAGAAGCGTCGCCATAATACTGCTTTCTCTGTTCTCAGATACCGCGATAATTACGCCATCCATATTCCGCACCCCCAGGGTCCGTATAAATTCTGCCTCATCAATATCTCCCTTCACCGCATAGGAGACCATATCAGCAATTTTCTGTACCCGCTCCATATTATTGTCTGCCGCGATCACATCACAACCCAGATTCTGCAGCGTTAACGCAACGCTGGTTCCAAAGTTTCCCAATCCCAGAACTGCATACTGTTTCTTTGCCATCTCTTATCCTCCAATTATTCCAAACTTTATGATATTGGTGTCAAAAGCCCCCAACTATCCAACCATGATTCGTCGCTCCGGCAGCTCCCTGATCTTATCTCTCGAATGTGCGATTCCTCCGAATAACAATGCCAGGGATATCGGACCGATTCTTCCGATATACATCATTATCATAATCACCATCTGACTTGCCCGGCAGAGATTTCCTGTCAGATCCGCCGTCAGTCCTACGGTTCCGACTGCGGATACCGTCTCATAAAGCACCCGGATAAAATCCACATCCGGCTCCAGCGCAGATACTGCCAGCGTTCCTGCAAACAGCACCGTCATGGCAAACATAACGACCGCCAGACCCATCCGGATATTTGCCGCAGCGATCTTTCGTCCAAAACATTCTGTATCCTCTCCACCGCGCGCAAGGCTGATACTTGTAAGTACCAGCATGGCAAATGTGGTCGTCTTAATTCCTCCGGCTGTTCCTCCCGGGGAGCCTCCAATGAACATCAAAAGGCAGGCAAAAACCTTGGATTCCGTCTGTAATGCTGCCTGGGATACTGTGGCAAATCCCGCCGTCCTTGTAGTGACCGACTGAAATAAAGCCGCCATGATTTTTTCACCGACATTCAGATTACCCATGGTTCCCGGATTATGATATTCCGCCAGTAAAAAATTGACCATTCCGACAATGATCAGAATTAATGTGGTCACAATCGCAATCTTGGAATGAAGGCGCAGTCTGGTGAACCACCATCTTCTCGGAACCTGATTCTCCATAATCCTTTTTCCGTTGTTCAGCACATCTGCCCAGACCGTAAAACCGATACCACTCACGATAACCAGAAGAATGGTGGTGATATTTATAATCGGATTATCCACATACCGCATAAAACTGTCATTTCCCAGTATATCGATTCCCGCATTACAAAATGCAGAAACCGAATGGAATACCGCATACCATATTCCTTTTATCGGACCAAACTCAGGCACGAACTGAAATGCGTACAAGAGTGCACCGATTCCTTCCACAACGAAAGTTCCTTTCAGAACCCGGATGACCATGGATACCATACCTCCCGGTGCTTCCATATTGTAGCTTTCCTGTATTACAATACGCTCCCTGACCGTAATCCGTCTCTTCAGAATAAGAAAAAACGCTGTCACACACGCAACGATTCCCAATCCTCCAATCTGAATCAGCAACAGTAAAATAATCTGTCCCAGAATTGTAAACTGAGCGGCAGGTGTAACCGTCACAAGTCCGGTCACGCAGACTGCCGTCGTAGCTGTGAACAACGCATCCATAAATGCAATTGGCCGGGTGTTACAGACAGGAAGCCACAAAAGAATAGCCCCTGTCAGTATTACACCCAAAAAGCCGAGTGCCAGTATTTTCATTGTATTCCATCTGATATTTCTTTTTTTCATTCCATCACACTTTAAACCGGTAACCTACACCCCATATCGTTTCGATATACTGCGGATTCGATGTATCCAGCTCAATCTTCTCCCGAATCTTTTTTATATGCACCGTTACCGTTGCGATATCACCGATGGATTCCATATCCCAGATCTCACTGAACAGTTCATCCTTCGTATACACATGGTTTGGATGGCTGGCCAGAAATGTCAGCAGATCAAATTCCTTCGTTGTAAATGGCCTCTCTTCTCCATTGACCCATACCCTTCTCGCTGTTGTATCGATCTTCAGACCACGAATCTCGATCACCTTATTCGCCTCAACAGCGCTTCCGATCAGGCGCTCATATCTGGCAAGGTGAGCCTTCACCCGCGCCACCAGCTCGCTGGGGCTGAACGGCTTCGTCATATAATCGTCTGCTCCAAGGCCCAGTCCCCGAATCTTATCAATATCATCCTTTTTCGCTGACACCATGATAATCGGTGTATTCTTCTCACTGCGCACCTGCCGGCAGATCTCAAATCCATCTACTCCCGGCAGCATCAGATCTAGAATAACCAGATTATAATCCTCTTTCAGAGCCTTTTCAAGTCCTGTCTGTCCGTCATTCGCCACCTCTACATCAAATCCGCTTAATTCCAGATAATCTTTCTCCAGATCTGCAATCGCTTCTTCATCTTCTACAATTAATATTTTACTCATGAACCGGTACCTCCTGATATTTTCTGAGGACAAAATACATGGTCGTTCCGGTACCCTCCCGGCTGGTCGCCCATATCTTGCCTCCATGCTCCTCAATAATCTTCTTTACAATAGATAATCCTATACCGCTTCCGCCCTTGGATGAATTGCGGGAAGCATCGGTGCGGTAGAACCGGTCAAAAATATTCGTCAGATCCCTGGCTGCAATTCCTTTTCCGTTATCCTCCAGCTCCACCTGAATAAAATCTCCCACGTCCTTCACACGAAGATTGATCTTTCCTTTCGGTTTATCCATATATTTTACAGAGTTGTTAATGATATTATTGATGACCCGCTTAATCTGCTCGGCATCCGCAATAACCTTCACATCTCCCTCTACATAGTTAAAATATCCAAATTCCACATTTCTGGATTCCAGCTCCAGAGCAACCTCCTCCGCACAGTCATCGAAGTATGCATTTACAGAGATCGTATTAAAATTATACGGAATACGATTCGTGTCGATCTTGGAGTAAAAAGTCAGTTCATTGATCAGCGTATCCATCTCACTGGCTTTATTATAAATCGTCCGGATGTATTTGTCCATCTTCTCCGGTGTATCTGCTACACCATCCATGATTCCTTCGGCATATCCCTTAATGGTCGTCACCGGCGTCTTCAGATCGTGGGAAATATTACTGATCAGCTCCCGGTTCTCTTTATCAAATACCATCTTCTCTTCCGCACTTTCCTTCAGGCGCTTCCGCATTTCCTCAAAATCCTGACACAGCCTTCCAAGTTCATCATCTTTTTCCGGCTTCATCTCGAAGTCCAGGTTGCCTTCCTTGATGCTCTTTACACCTTCCTGAATCTTGGCAATGGGCTGTACCACACCGCGGTAGATCCAGAAAATCAGAACACATGCCGTCAGTACCAGCACGAAAATGACTACGCCGATGATATCCACCGCAAATTCCTGAATCTCCGGGATGGCGTTGCTCACATCTGTGACAATGAACGCACTTCCATGGGCACCATCCTTATACAGGAAGTCAATCTGCTTCACCAGAGCCTGTGCATCTCCCCCCAGATACATTCCATTCAGGGATGTGGTATCGGTCTCCCCATAATCCGGGAGCTGGGAAATGACGCTCTGAGCCTCTTCCATATCCGTTCCCGAATAGGTGATCACCTGCTCCTTACGCACCAGAAGATAAGATTTCTTACCCACCAGTTTCTTATTGAAACTTTCCAGATAGGCAGCATCTTCCAGTGAATCTGTATCTGTACGCACCGTCGTCTTCAACTCATGATAAGGCTTTTCCGTAAGCTGCCCCAGCACCTTCACCGGGTTTGCCAGACTTTCCACCGTGGTATCCGAAATCTCATAGGTCTTCTCAATGGAGCTGATCTGATACCGGCCCATCAGAACAATACATAAACTTGTTAAAATAATCGGCAATGTAATTACCGTCACGAATGCAACAATCAAACGGGTCTTGAACTTCATAGCCGCCTCCTTCGGATTTTCCTTCGTAAATCACTATTTTCAGTATACCACTATTTTCAGTTCTTCTCACCAAAGCGAATATAAACAATTATAAAAATTTTGTGAACTACTCGGTAATTGAATTACCAAGCATCTGATATGCGCTCCTTGCGGAGCGTAGATTCAGGGTGCGTCCATAACACCTTTACTGCTACCTATTTCAGGTTACACAGCTACTTTTATTACTTCTACCTGATTTAGCCCGGATACGGGCATAATGATCCTTTTACAGGATATATCCCCATATTTTCTCAGGATATTATACGCTCCTACAGCATCAGCATTATATATCTGCTTTTCTTTCACATATAGCCCGCGGTATCTACGGCTCTTTTTCTGCGCATATTCTTTCGATACTTTCTCAGATGTAGGAGGACATTGGCTGCTGTATCCCTCCTCCTGTCTGATAAGACTGATCCCTCGCATATGCAGTTTATATTCCAACATATGATATATTTTTTCATACGGAAGACCATGCAGTTTCTGATTCGTCTTTTTTCCAAGGTTGCTCCCTTTTCTGATCCCTTTTATATCCCCGATCACGACGCTATGGATCCCATTCTTCTTACAATATTCAGCAATATAATTGGTCATCTTATGCAGATAATCCTTCACACTGTTTTTCTTTTTCTCATACAATCCCAGGATATGCCTGGAAGGTTTCGGATACCTGACCCCTGATGAAGCCTGTACCCTTCCCCATTGTGACTGGACTCTTGCAATCTCTTTGTCATATCTTTGTGTAATCTGGAGATATTTCCGTCCAACTATAAAGCATTTCCCCCTGTTATCATAGCAGGTCATAAGATTATGGAGCCCCACATCAATCGAAAGATATCGACCATTATCTTCCAGTCTTTCGACTTCCGGAATTTCAAAAATGACGATCACTCCGCTTGTTCCATCTTTCCCGGGAGGATAGAGTCTGATCTGCTTTATATGATCCATGTCCCGGAAAATCTTATTTTCCAGATAAAGATAGTTTTCATGGATATCATACTCCGATTTCATATATCCTTTCAGCTGTTTTGAAAGGCTAAGCCTTACTTTCTCCGATCCCTTTTCATGGGCGATA
>NZ_JBNPMZ010000034.1:0-10385 GCF_050314255.1 Sporofaciens sp. SGI.106 | reverse complement strand
AAATGCAGTTTAAATAGAAACAGTCAAAATAAAGAACTTCAACCACATGGAACCTTAGAATTTCCATGTGCTTGTTATGAGTCAGCACACTCCAATTCTATAGCTGATTTTATTCCCTGGCACTGGCATGAAGAGTTTGAAATTATTTACATTACCAAAGGATCGATGAAGCTTCAGGTATCCGCTGATACTTGCTTACTTCATGCAGGAGAAATTGCAGTCATAAATACAAATGCACTGCATTCAGCATCCGGAGAACCTTACTGTGAACTTCAGTCTCTTGTTTTTTCTCCACTTTTAATTACCGGCAGCGTTAATTCTGCATTTGCTTCTAAGTATATTATTCCAATGGTTTCATGCTCTCATTTTTCATGTATGGTTTTGAACGATAAAAACCAGCCTGTATCAGACTGGTTTTCTACTGCATTTGAAGCATTAAAAAATGATGAATTTGCCTATGAATTTATTGTTCGGGAACAACTTAGCACCATCATGCTGTCAGTATATTCTAAGCTGGAACCTTATCTTGATGAACCGTCCCTTCACCAGGATATAAATTCTATTCGTGTAACCAAAATTCTGAATTACATAGAACATCATTATTCAGAAAATATCACTCTTTTCAGCATCGCAAAAACAGTTAATATCAGTGAAAGAGAAACACTTCGCTGTTTTAAGCGGATTACCGGAGAATCACCAATCCAATATCTGCTTAAATACAGATTAATTCAAAGTGCATCCATGCTGACAGAATGTCCTGATAAAAACATTTCTCTTATTGCAGAAAAATGTGGCTTTGTCTCTCCTGCATACTATACTAAGAAATTCAAAGAATTCTATCTTTGTACTCCAAGAGAATACAGGAAATCTTTTCAACAGCATAGTCTGTGAAGTTTTAAAACTCCTATTGCAGTTGGATTCTATTGTGTTGCTGTCATATTAAAACGTACGTGCTTAATCATACCTAATACCGACTCATTCGCATTAATTGCACGAAGTTCAATATCCGGATACTTATTTTGAAATACCCGGAATACTTCATCTGCAAACCCCTGTCCCATAAACTCTACTCCTGCGAAATCAAAATCAATATGTTTGAACTCCTCCAGGCGAAATAACACTCTTCTGGCATGGGATCTTGCAACCGGTTCCCCACACAGACAGGTATCTTTCACCGGAATAACTGTCCTTGAAAAACCTTCGTCAATTGGAGCAAACATGTCGAACACCTCCTTCATCGTCCTGTTTGTCTGATTCGAAAGTTTCATAACTACCATTGTACCAATTCTTTTAAGCTTTGTATAATATGCAATCAAATGCGATTGCACAAGTTTGTCTTCTTTATAATATCCAGTGTGAAAAACTGCATTATCCGACCATACCGCAAATTCGTCCATCAGCTTGGAAGAAAAGAAAATCCCCTCACCGGAATGTGATTCTTTATTTGTTGTAAACTTCCCTTTATACAACTCTATAAGCGCATCCTGATTATCGACATGTTGCTTTAACATACCTGAAAGCACACTTTTAATATTTTCAAATATCCCTATTCCATCATCCGTAATAGAAATCTCAGTATACAAATAATCTTTCTTCACATGGCAATAAATCATTTGCGACTTAGAATGTTCAATAGCATTATTCATAATTTCAGAAAAAACATAACTCCAAATTTGCTTTGCTTCTTTTTTGTCATTTTTCAAAATAGATTGAATATCTCCAGAATAAATTCTGTCTTCACTCAGCCCAGCCTTCTGATTATATACAAAATCCCATTCCCGGCAAACCAATTCAAAACCAATTCCCGTATCCTTTTCTATTATAATGGCATCTCGCAAACAGTTCTCTAATAATTGTTGTACTTCTTCCTCAGATATGCAAAAATTATCTTTTGTTTTCTGGAAATATTCCGTGTCTCCAGCTCTTATCTTTTCAAGTAAATATCTTTTACTACTTTCATATCTTATATTACCAACTGGCATATTTCCCTCTCTTTCACGCTTTTGTACCATCGATTTCCTATATTCAGAATTTAACATAACTCTTCTTTTTTGTCAATATAAACGATACATTAAGAGGGCAAAAAGAGAGACTATGTAAACATTATAATGCCGACATAATCTCTCTTTTGTATTTTCTCTATTATTACATCTTCCACTCAAAAATCTGCGTCCATTCCCTGTTCTCACACCAGTACACCGTGCGCTCCGTCACATCATAAACCATGGATACCACTGTCGGGCACACCGTCTGTGCCGTTGCTTTCAGCACCTCAAAGCAATCGTCTACATCAAAATGATCGTCTGCCTGTTCCATCATGGCAACTGCCGTCTCATACCGATCCATTCCCATCCATGGATGAACCTCACTATCACCTTTGAAGGGAGAAAAATTCGTAAGAACTGAGTAAACCGGCTTCTCTTTGTACTGGTAACCCTGTCCGGGAATTATCTGAAGCACATTTCCTTCTCCGTCTGAAAGCTGTGCCTGAAATGTGACGCCCGGAATGCTGCAAATCTTTTCACTTTCGGCAATCCTTCTAATTTCGCTCAAAGTCCTTTTTTCAAGGAGCAGATCAATATCCAGCATCAAAAGATTATTACGATCCCCGTCCGCAGGATTACTCCTGTCATCAAACGACCAGCAGGTAGGCATGGCAACAAAATCTCCTCTCGCATTTGCCCCAAACAGCGGCATCCAGCCTTCCTTCTCATCGTAAATTGCGATATATACACGCTCATCTTCTGTTACAACTTTATATTTCATATCCAAAATATCAAGATTCCATCCTATAATCGTTTTCTTTCTATTTGAAACAATACTTGTACACATACGTCCTCCACACTTCCAATTTCTATGTATTATATTCTAATGTTTTTTACCACATATCGGTAATGCGGCATATCCTCGCCCCTATAGTGCTTTGTCCAGGAATCCATTATCGTCATGCCATTTCTCAAAGCCACTTTTTGAGACGCTATATTGGTATCACGAATAATAGAGCATACTTCATCAGCATGAAGTTTTGTAAAAGCATATTCTTTGCATGCTTTTGCCGCTTCCGTTGCATACCCCTGATGCCAGTATGCCCTCTGGAGAAGATAACCGATTTCCAGAACTTCCCCGTCTTTCCACGGCTGCATGGTAAGTCCACACTGACCAATCATTTCGTCGGATTCTTTCAGGACAACTGCCCATAATCCAAACCCGTATTTTTGATAACGGGCAATCTGATTATCAAGCCATGCCTGCGTCTCAGTATCATTGAATGCACCGTTATATGCATACATCGTCTTTTCATCCTGCAGTATCCTGCTTAATGCATCAAAGTCAGATTGTTCCATCTCCCGCAGATAAAGTCTGCACGTTTCCAATATTTTCTTCATAAAGCCCTCCTGTAAAATTCCACGGCTCAGTTCAATTCAAACAACGACAGTTGTTCCCCCGCTTCTGTGTCCTCAAACTGATGTAAATATTTATTTTGATTACTTTCTGCAGACCGTATTGATAGCTATAATCATAACCAGACAAACTGCAACTATAATACCGGCAGCAACATACGCAAAATTTGCCGGAAGCACATCCTCGAAAAGCCCCATGATCAGAATCAGAATTGCAACAACGGCCATTCCCACTCCCGTCAATCTGCACATTTTTTTAGCATCGAACTTGTCCTTTTCCTCTTGTGAAGCAGTATTATAGCCAGCAATAAGGCCGCTTCCATGTCCGGAAATCAGAATAATTGAAAGAATCACAAACATAATAAATACTGCCCATATAATCCAATCCGGACCATGGGAAACATCTGATAACTTCATACACAACACCTCGGTTCTATGCTTTAACGAATTAACCTACAACATTTTCTCAAGAAAGAGGTGATTGCCATGTGCAATTCTATCTCCCACTTTCTTAGATGCAGTTGCAACAATTTCAAATCCTGCTTTCTTATATAATGATATTGCAGGGATATTCTGGCTTCCGGTGTCTAACCGCAAGACTTTACAGTGGTTACATTCTGCCAGTTCAACTGCATATTTGATAAGTGAGGAAGCAATCCCTTTTCCAGACATAGCAGGCCGTACCATAAGCAAATGAATTACCATAACCTCATCTTTTCGGCAATTCTTTCTCCATTGGATATCTGAATACTCTATCGGCTGAACTTTATCAAGAATCATACTTCCTGCAATATTACTATTCTCCTCATATATGTACAATGATCCTGTATTTACAGCTTTCTCTGCATCTTCTCTGGTCGGATATACACCCTTTTTAAATACAGTAAAGGCTTCGTGTTCTATTTCATACTCAAAATGTTCATTATAAGTATCTTCAATTCTATCAATATCATCAAAAACAGCTTTTCTAATCATAAGGTCCTCCGTGCATCACGTTTCTGCCGAAATCCATCCTATCGTATCGTATCTTTTACCATAAAATATGTGCTGATCACCATGATAATCAAAGCCAGATAAAACTGAATCCCTGGTCTCTCGCCCAAAAGCAACATACTGAAAGCAACTCCCAAAAATGGAGCAATGGAATAATACGCACTTGTTTTGGCAGCCCCCAGATCCTTCTGTGCCATAATATAAAAATTAATACTCAGTCCATATGCAACGAATCCAAGTATCAATACACAAATCAGCCATCGCAAAACGGGTATTCTTTCCCCAATAAAAAGTGCCACAAAGAAACTTCCAAGTCCTGAAAAAATTCCTTTAATGACAACAATCTCAACTGAACTTTTATTACTGATCATTTTTGTACAATTATTCTCAAAGCCCCAACACAGACATGCCCCAAGCACAAACAGGGAACCCTGATTAAACACAAAACTTCCTGCGCCCTCAAAACTCAACACAGCACTTGCCAGAGTCACTAAAGCAATTGCAATCCAAAGTCTTCTGGAAATAGCTTCTTTAAAAATGAGCAGTGCAATAAGTGATGTAGCAACAATTTCAAAATTATTCAATAAAGATACATTTGCGGAATTCGTCATTGAGATTCCAAACATCAACAAAATTGGCGCCAGAATATCTAAAACAACCATCGCTGCTGTATATGGCAGTTCTTTTCTCGTTAGCGGTTCTCTTTTCACTTCTTTGCCACTTATTTTTTCGACCAGGCTATATGCCAATAATCCAAGACCAGCTCCAAGATACAAAAACGAAGCCATCATCGTAGGCTCTACATAATTTAATAATATCTTGGATATCGGTACATTAATTGCATATAAGGCTGCTGCCATTATTGCATATATTATTGCAATACTCTTAGCCTTTTCTATCATTTTATACTTTTCCTTTCATAGTCAATCCCCGCACGCCTTGCCTGGCTGCAAAGATCCTTCACTTGTAACGTGTATTGTTTTCCATCCATTATAAAAGGCGTGCCACACTGTCTGAACTGAAAGGAAACATTCTGCCTGATACACTGCTCCCTGATATCCAGTACCCAGTCATAGTCTAATACTCTGGCATTGCGGTCAGATTCTCCACCAACGACCACAGCCTCTCCACGGATCCCATCGTCCCATATATTCATTCCTCACCGAATTTCGATTTTTCTATTTCAATTTCTTTTTCAAATAATATCTGCAATGGTTTTCCGGACAATCTTCCAAAACCCCAAATATTTCATATCCATGCTTTATATAGAAATCTTTTGCCTGAAAATCAAATGTATCCAGATGAATCAGAGAACAATTTTCCTCTGCTGCAATTCGCTCAATTTCTTTTAATAATTTTGTCCCCAACCCCTGTTTTCTATATTGCTCATCAATCCATAGAATATCTATGTAAATGACCTTCCAGCAGTACATCTTCGCAAGACATCCTGCAATAATATTACCCTTTTCATCAACAATTTTTTTATGGATATTTATAAAATTGGTTCCCTGTGTTTTTGCAACTTTGCTTAGATTATACTCCACCAGTCTATTACAAATAAATTCAGCGTCATTCCGTTCACAACTCAAAATATCAAACCGCATATTGATCACCTTTCACCCCTTCATATATTACTTGTTTTGACAAAACATCCTATGAGATAGTATAACATAGTATTTTCCGAATTACTGATAATATTTCTCCCACTCTTCATCCGATAATCTGGGCATATACCATTTTGCTGAAGCATTTTCATCTGAATATATCACTTTATTCGATACATATTGAAACTGTCCATTTTCCAATGGCCGAAGTACCAGTTCACTGCAAATTGCCTGATCCAGCTCTTTTATTATCCACACTCCTTCTACCAGGAGTTTGATTGTTCCATCTTCCTGTTCTCCATAAGAAACTACCTCCGGATAAGGTTCATAGGGAAGTTCATAACCATACCTTCCTCTGGACCTGTACCGATATGTCTGACGTTCCGGATTATATACCGTATTTTTCTCTATATCTTCACTGCTGATTTGAAAATATGTTTGTAACACTTCTTCAAATTCAGCTTTGGGAACTTCGTATTCTTCTCCTTCATACTCTGATTGGAACGGCACGTCCGTCCCATACTTCATACGATACATTCGTTCATATAAGTCATAAAATTCCAGATTGGAATAATCCTGCTCATTCCAATCAACAATCAGCATATTATTCCATTCGTATCCGATCGGTGCAACATACGCCTGATTTAACTCTCTGCAAATCTTATCAAGCGGTTTTACCCGAAATCCTGTCTGTCCCGGCGCACCATCATAGCCAGACGGATGGTATTCTTCCACAAAAAAATATCCTTTGTCCGTATATTTCCATGTATAGGCCTCGAATTCATGATAATAATCTGACTTTGGCTTGCCATCTTTCCATTCCAGCGAACTTACAATCACATTCATCTTTCCCAAATCGGTTTTCATATCATAACGAATGAACTTACCGCCTGTCATCGTAGAAAATATCGTGACTTCTGCTTTCTTTTCCTGCTCTGCTTTTTCGCAAAATTCCTCCACTAGTTCCGGATGAACCATATCAATCTGATTGTCCCTGTCCACTGCCGCATATCCTTTATTTTCAAAATACTTAATAACTTCCTGCTGCAATTCAAGTGTATCCAATGTATTTTCCTGAACAGCTTTCTCGTAAAGCTGTCTATAACCCTCTGCCAGGCTTTCTGATTCTTCCCGAATACTTTGCTGACTATTCTGCTGTTCATTCTCTTCACCGCTATTATGCAACTCACCTTGGCCACAGCCGCTGCATACAGTCAATATAATAAAAACAAGAATTGCCAAGTAATTAAGCTTCAATACAACTCCCTCTTTCTTTTATTATTATAACAAACTTTCATAGCAGGTTTCCAGTGCTGCTCTTTGCTGTATGAATAGCTTTCCAAGTTCCGCATCAAAATGTTTTCCAAGAGATTCCTCAATAATGGAAAATGCTGTATCAAACGAATATTTTTCTTTATAGCAACGTTTACTTACCAGTGCATCAAACACATCCGCCAATGCCATAATTCTTGCTTCCAGAGGGATCTCCTCTCCCCGTAGTCCTGATGGATATCCCGTCCCATCCCATTTTTCATGATGGTAATGAGCCACATTCTCAGCAATCTTTCTAAATTGTATATCGTCGGAATTATGCAGAATCTTAGCCACAATCTGAGCCCCCTTTTCAGGATGGGTCTTCATAATCTCATATTCCTCCTGCGTAAATTTACCAGGTTTTCTTAATATGGCATCATCAACTGCGATTTTTCCAAAATCATGAAGAGGTGCTGCCTTAATAACACACTCAAAGAAAGAATCCCCCTTCTTTGCATAAACCGGATTTTTTTGAAGAACTTCCACAAAAACTCTCACACATTCACTTGTCCTACGAATATGCCCTCCTGTATTGCTGTCACGATCTTCCACTGTATCTGCCATGCTAAGGATAATATCATTCTGCATCCTGATAAGGCTTCTTGTCTTTTTCTTTACCTCTCTCTCCAACTGTTCGTTGTATTGTGTTTTGTATTGAATCATTTCCTGCAGAATCTTTTCATTTTCCTCCATAAGCTTTTTTTCTGCTTCCAGATGCCGTTCTTTTTCTTCCAGTTTTTTAGCATCATCAATATCTAGGAGCACACACCAGTATTCATCTTCTCCTTCACTGTTTGTTATCCTTTCACCGCGGTCTTCCACAAATTTCCAGTATCCATCTTTACACCTTACACGATACTGAATACAATAAGTATCTCCATCTTTCAGGGTGTTTTCTAACTGGGAAATCACTTCCATTTCATTTCCTGCATCTGCAATACCTTTCATCGTTCCACCGGAAACCTCCATAAATTCTTCCAATGTATATCCAAACATATTTGCAAATCCTTCAGAAATGTACTTGAAACTGCAGCTTCCATCCGCTCTCTGAATCATAAAACCGCCTGGAATAAATTTTGTAAGAATATCCAGCTGCTTTTTTTCCAAATCCTTTATCTCATTTGTCTTTAATAATTGATCAACCAATGCACTCATGTTGTATCGCCTCTACATATAATTCTGGCTAATCAGTTTTACTTTATAGTGAACTGCCCTTATCAACATTTCCCGTTTGCACTTTGGGCAAAATAAAGGGAAATCCTTCAACTCTGTTGTCTCTAATATCTGCAAACGGGTTTTTCCTCCACAAATCGGGCATAATACCCATTTTTTCATATCGTTCATTTTAAGCACCTCTTTTCATACAAATAGCATGATAGAATACTATTATATGTTTCCTTCGTAGCTAATATTTATTAGCTGTATTATAAGCTAATACTTGTTAGCTGTCAAGCCCATTTTATGTGCTATATGCATTTTTAGTAATTTTATTATCATAATCATTAATGCTTTATTCATCTATCCTGGGCTTCCAGCTTTCTCCATCATCCTCTGAAACAAAAACAATTCCCTTTGTTTCAGAAGAGTCTATAACAGCATTAATTTCAAGTTTCCCATAATTCATAGATGGCATTTCATAATAATCATAATCAGACAATGTGTATCCTTTTTCTATTGCGGTTTCCGGAAGTGTCTTTACAAGTTCCATTGGCAATTCAATTTTTGAAAAGGTAGAGCCTCCATCATGGGTTACATATATTTGAGAATAGGTACCTAAAGTATCAGTAATACCAATATATCCATTGTCTTTTGTTAAAAATTCTATTCCTTCTGCCAAACCTAGTCTCCCATCAAAAGGATCCGCATTTGCCAAAGTCCAGTTCTTACCTCCATCCATAGTTTTTTCGAGTTCATAATATTTTGAACCCGCAGCAGAATCTGTCACAATTAACCGAAATCCTGTCATATTGTCTTTTTCTAAAAATACTTCCATGATATTATTATTCTCATCATAAGCATTTGCTTCTTCCATTGCCTGTTGTTCTCTTATAAGTGCCTGCTCATCCTGCTTTCTATTATTTGAAGTGATCATATAGAAAAACATGACAGGAAATGATGTTATTGATATTCCTATAATGAAAGAAGTTCGCAGCATAATTTTATTCCCCAGTTTATACTGCGTCCCACGTTTACAACAAATGAAATATCCGATAATTGATGCCATAGTAATAATCAGACCAACCATTAGCACTAAAACTAATACTGCAATTCCAGCAAATTGAATCATTTTTTGTTCTCCAGTAATAAAATGTTAAAGTCTGTCTCTGATCCAAAGTCTGAAAAAATCAAGCTCTGGTTCTGTGTGAAACCAATGTTCCCCACCTTTTTGTTCTGTCAGTTCACATCCAAAACAGTCCGAAAAATGTTTTACATAAGAATACTCAGATAACGTATCTGTTTCACCACGAAGAATATATGTCTCATGCGGCCAGTTTGTAATTGGATGTTTGCGGACGTATTGGTAATATGGATAATACAGGGGTTCTATATCATTTTCCACTTTAACCATTTTCTTAAATTCTTCCTCGGTAATATGACAATAGCCCATGAGATTATGAATGATACGTTTCATATCCGTTATAGGGGAAAGAAACCATGCACGTTCTATATCAATTTCAGGAAAAGTAAGCAATTGAAAATACGCACCCATACTACATCCAAACAGCGAAATCCTTTGTGCGTGTTCTTTTGCATAACCATACATGAGCATCAACTCTCTTACGCATTCATCCGGCGTAAGGAAGTCCGTTTCGTAAACTCTTTCCCCATGCTGTGGTAAATCAAAACTAAGAACCTGATATCCATGTTTTATCGCTTCATCAGCAAGAACCCACATACAGTCATCAAGTTTTGATGAATGGCTTCCGTGTGCTGCTATTATTATTCTATCGCTTGATTCTCCCCAAATTAAGACAGGGATTCCATTAACTCTTATTTTATTTAAGTTCATGTTATTGCTCCTAAAAAATCTACAACTTATAATCATCCACTTTATTTTCCATTATAAATAAAG
>NZ_JBNPMZ010000033.1:0-13098 GCF_050314255.1 Sporofaciens sp. SGI.106 | reverse complement strand
CCACATTACTTTCACTATCTATTATATTCCATTTACGCTTTTTGCAAACAATATTCTCGATAATATCTCATATTTTTGTTTATAATTTCCAAAAAGGGAATTCCACGCACCATTTACGAAGAACCTTTACGAAGAACCCCCCTCCTCACATTCCGTTTCCAGAGCAACTTGATCCGCCGCAGCCTGAATCGCTCTTTCGACCTTGTCTGAATTGGCATCTATTAGAATTTTTAGTATGTAATCGGCGGTTGCTGCCATTGAGTTCGGATTATGAAATCTATAATTTAGTTTTCTTTTCTGCATAGCGGAGCTTCCACCTCCTTGATATCAATTCTCTGCTTAAAGTCAGCCTAGTATGTTTAAGTGTATTAAAACAATTCCGCTTTATTCACAAACCGAAAGATTTATTTACATGTAATATGAAAGATTTTTTCTACAATAGACGCCTTTTTATTATTTTTTTATAATACTCAATTTCTTTCAAACTGTTCGTCTACATATAAATATACACTTTCCTTTTTATATTCAGATTTTCTCACAGAAAGTTACAAGTTCTGAGTGACTATTTTTCAATGCTTCTTTACTATTTTTTGTAATAAGAGGTAGACACTCAACATTAAATGATTGTTTAACAAATATATTAAATGCATCTATCAACATCATTCCGGTTTTTACACAAAAAAATCATCGCCCCAACGTTAGACAACGTCAAAACAGTGATTCCTAATGCGCGATTAGGAGCTCGAACCCTGTCTATACACTCAAAAATGCCTAGAAATGGAGGTTTTCCATTAAATTCCAAATTAATCTGATACTCTTTGTGTCATAATAAATCTACTCAAAAAAAGCGGAACTAAGTTCCGCTTTTTTCATATACTAATCCCAATAATCAATCGTTTCTTGTGGAGTGGTATCAATACCGAATAGATGCCACATAAACTCCTCTCTTTCATGATAAATATTGATTATTCGAATATATTCATCTTCGATACGATAAAACACATAATTCTTAGACACAAATAAGTATCTATAATCAGTAACAACATCAAACATCTGTGATACTTCCGGTCCTTTCTTTTCATTCTCACAGAGACCTCTTATAGCATCTGTTATTATTTTGATTATTTCTTTTGCTCTATTTGTACCATATCGCTGTGTAATTACCTTTTTAAGCTCTCGCAGCTTGTCTGCTGCATCAGGAGTATATTTTATCTTTTTCAATCAAGTATCCCCAATTCTTTTTCCAAATCATCTGCATCTATCCAGCCTTCAATCTCTGCTCTTTCTTCTGCTCGTTTTAAATCAAGCATAAGCATTGCAATTGACTGTTCTTTTAGTGCTTCTTTACTGTTTTTCGTTACTATGAAAGGTAACCCTTCAACATTAAGTGACTGCTGAATAAATGTATTAAATGCATCTGTCAACGTCATTCCGGTTTTTGCATAAATATCTTCAACGGTTTTCTTGATTTCTGAATTGATTCTCACCTGGAAAGTTGAATCCTTTGGCGCTGTTGCAACATTTAACTTTGTAGCCATCAGACATACCTCCTTTTTCTTAATCATATCACAACGCCCACTTCATGTAAACACAATGTCATTACATCTGTTTTTCATCATATGCTTGATTGCTTATATTCCAAATCCCTGTACAATCGACAGATTCTATATTACTTCTCGAAATAAGGAGATTAAACATTGTACCAACATTGACTGATTGTTCATAAATCAAAAAGCGGAACTTAGTTCCGCTTTTCAATTTAATCTCAATAGCTCCATCTTCTAGATATTATAACTCTATAAGTCATATTTTTCACTTATTTCATCTAATGCATCATCGAAATCCTCATACTCACCTCGTTCGTAGCAAGATCTTGACTCTGCTAATTCTGCATAAATATTGGCAGCCGTTTTTCGTTCCAGTGTAATATTAGTCTCTTTTTTGTCCATAAATCTTTTCCCAAATTTTTTTCTATACTATAGAAAAGCGGAACCTAGTTCCGCTTTTTCACATGCTATGCTATCCCATATATATTGTGCATTTACTATTGTTCTATCCCATCCCACACCAGATTTGCCAGTGTTAGACTGCAAGACTTTCCCTACCCTTGTTCGCGCCAAATCAAGTCACTTCGTACCCAACCTGTTATACCATCATTAGTCGTGATTTTATACCATTCATGGATAATTCCGTCAGAACCATAACCGGTGCCTATCTCCCCATAAAAGGCAAGCGGTTCATCTTGAGTGGATACGGTGCCTACTAATTCACTATCATGTTGAGGCTGACTTCGTATATTTAATGTACCATCCACCCCTTTTCTGTAGTAATGCAAGGAATAATCAGACATCTGTATGGATCCGATATCGGATGTAACATAATCCGCTCTGACCCAACCAGCAAGACCAGCAGCAGTTGTCATTCTGTGCCAGTTGTGGACGTTTCCATCAGATCCTAACCCTTCAACGGTTGTCCCTGAAGTGCTATACTATAGTACGAAAAGCGGAACCTAGTTCCGCTTTTCTACTACCTAAATCTCTACTACCCTATTATCAATTATTTCTTTCTACGTTTTAAAGCAGCTCCTATAGCAGCAATAGAGCCACTCATTGTTACCATCAGTGATGCCAACGGAGCCGGATCACCCGTCCGAACTTTTCCAGAAGCCACTTTTTTCTGCTCTGAAGTCTGGGCAGGCTTCTGATTTGTAGTTCCCTGTTCAGCCGGTTTCTGCGTTCCCTGATTTTGAGTATCTTTTATTGCCTCTTCTGCTTCTTTCTCAGCAAGTAATTTATCATACTGAGCTTTCAATGCAAGATATCTTGCATTGACATTTTTGAAAGTCTCAGACTTTTCTGCAAGGTCTGCTTCCGCAACTGCATATGCTTCATCAGCCTGTGCTTTTGCGGTTTCCGCATCACGGATTGCCTGAATGAATTCATTCAGATAAGCAAATTCTTCATCAACGATTGCTTCCTCCTTCGCATCCTCAAAAGTGATGGATTCCGCACGTACCTGCTTATCCTTTGCGATTTCAAGGTCTGCTTTTGCTTTATCGAGTTCTGCAAGTGCTTCTGCTTCTGCCTGTGTTGCTTTTCTTAAAATCTCCTGTTTTTCAGAAAGATCCGCTTTGGCAGCTTCCAGTTCTTTCTTTGCTTTCTCAAGAGCTTCCGACTGTTCTTTGCTCTCTTCCTGCTGTTTCAAGATGTCCTCATAAGCCTGTTTTGCAGCTTCCACAGCTTCGGCTTTCTCTGCATAATCCGCCTGTGCTTCCTCATAGGCAGCAGATGCTCTCTGAACTGCTTCTGCTTTATCAGAAACAGCATTTTCTGCTTCCGTAGCTTTCTGAGCAGCATCTTCCTGCACAAGGGTCTTTTCATCGAAGACTTTCTTTTTCGCGTCGTAGTTATCCTGTGCTTCCTTTACCGCCTGAGAAAATTCATCACGGAGTGCCTGTTTCTCTGACACAACCTGTTTTGCAGCTTCTACAGCATTATTTTTCTCCTCCAGTGCAGATTCAGCATTTTCCAGAGCAGCCTCTGCGTTTGCAACTTCGGCGGTACAGTTATCCACATCTGCCTGTGCCTGTGCCACTGCTGCTTTTGCTTCTTCTACTGCTTTTTCTGCTTTCTCTACTTCCTCTTCTGTTCCAGTACTTTCAAACGCTTCCTTTTTCTCTTCAAGGATAACTTTTTTCGCATCCAGATCTGCCATAGCCTGATTCAGTTCTTTTTTTGCATTTTCCAAAGACTCATTTGCATCCGCAAGTGCAGTTTCTGCTTTTTTCTGTTCTGCAACAGCTGCGCTGTATGCTTCTACAGCTTTATTGTAGTCATCTTCTGAGAAATTGGTTACAGAATTGTAATACTCATTAAACAGTTTTCTGTATTCGTCCACACTGTAGGTTTTTTCACTATTGACAGCCATTTCATCTCCGGTAGGGATATCCCCATTAAACACCTGACTATGCACTTCCATATCAATTCCTTCCGCCCATGAAGGTGGATTCAGCATATAGCTGATGGCATATCCGGTAATTTTGTACTGACCGATGATGTTTAAATAATGTCCAACTTTGCGTTCATTTCTTTCTCCTTCGTCATACATTTCTTTTTCTTCGTCATACCATCCAACAAACGGTGCATGAATGCCCTGTGCCGGATTCATGAAATCTCCAGAAGCCAAGTTTTCTCCAATAAGATAATATTTGGAGTGTGCATTTTTTACGGAAGCGTAATTTGCCTGTGCCTGTGCAGCAGCCATCATTTCGTGAGATACCACGAACGGTTCCAACCCTTCCTCTGCGCGGATACGGTTACATTCATCCATGTAATCCATGGTACGCTTCATCTGCTCCAGATCAGTTGCATCGCCTTCCTGTCCAATGTGCGTATATTCTTTTGCAAGGGAGTCTTCTGTCAGAATCTTGATCGCGCCCTTGTTATTCTGCTCCTCGAAAAATCCCAATGAACCTTTTTCAGCCTGCGCTTTTTTCACATCCAGTGCTTCCTTTTCAGCATCCATGTCTGCTTTTGCGTCTGCCACTTTCTGGTCAGCAGCTTTTTTAGCGTTTTCTGCATCTACAACAGCCTGAGCCGCCTGGTCTTTCTTTGCCTGTGCAGATTCCACTACTGCGGTTGCATCATCAACGTCTTTCTGTGCCTGGTCTACTTCTTCCTTGGTCACTGTGCTTCCCTGAGACTCCTGTGCTTTCTTTAGTGCTTCCTCTGCATTTGCCAGCGCCGTCTGCTTCTCCTGTAAAACACTCTCTGCTGTTTCCTTGTCTGCTTTCTTCTGGGCTAATGCAGTTTTCGCATCAGCAACTGCCTGTCTTGCGCTCTCTGCTTCTTTTTCTGCATTTTCCAGGGCACTTTCCGCATCTTTTACTGCCTGTTCAGCAGCGGCAAATTCCGGAGAGTCTGCATCTTTCTTTGCCTGTTCCAAAGCTGATTCTGCGGAATCCAGTTCTGCTTTTGCCAAAGAAACCGCCTGATCTGCCTGTTCTTTTGCACTGATTGCTTCATTATATACAGATTTTGCCTCTGCTTCTGCAGCCTGTGCATCTTCCAGGGCTTTCTTTTTGCTCTCGACATCTTTCTGAGCCTGCGCTTCTGCAGCCTGTGCATTTTCATATGCAGTTTTTGCTTTTTCAACTTCTTCACTGGTTACACCCTCGCCCTGGGCTTCCAGTTTCTTCAAAGCTTCTTCTTTTTCAGCAACCTTTGCTTCTGCATCAGTTACTGCTTTCTGAGCATCCTCCAGCGCTTTCTGTGCTTCTTCATATGCAGTTTTCTTTGCCTGAACATTTGCCTGGGCATCTTCTTTCGCTTTCAATGCATCTGTATGCACCTTATCAAAAGCGTCCTCTGCATCTTTGGTTGCTTTCTCCAAAGCAGCCTGCGCATCTTCCAATTCTTTCTTTGCCTGATCAAAAACAGCCTGTGCCTGCTCTTTTTCTGCCTTAGCCTGCTCCAGGGCAGCTTTCTCCTTATCAAGCTCCTGCTTTACACCTTCAATATCTGATGTTTCTGCTGCACATACGGTTATAACCGGTCCTGCTACGGATGTAGCACCTGTAATTGCAGCCAAAGCAACTATAGCTTCTCTTCTCATAACACTTCACCAGGTCTTTCCCCTGTTTCCTCCCTTTCAAATATCCATATTAATCAACAGTTTCATAATTATATTAGAATTATGCATAGTTCTAATAGAATTACTATAGCACAATTCTGGTGAATCTGTCTATATGTTTTCCGTACTAATTATATTTAACCTAAAAAAGAGAACCAACTATAGTTGATTCCCTTCTTACATAAGTACTTATTTACTGCTCCGTCATTAGCCGAATCACAGCAAATACTTTCTCTCTTTCTTTTGTAGGCAGTGCTTCTATGGCTTTAGCCAGCTCATTTGCCACACCTTCTGACGAATTGTTTACTACATCTATTAGGAGATAGTCCGCTGATACATTCAAAGCATTGGCTATCCGGATAAAAGTCTCCAACTTTGGTGGTTTCACACCTCGTTCAATGACGCTGATATGTGTAGTACTTAAATCTAATAGTGCAGCCAATTCTTCCTGTGTCAGATTCATTTTTTCTCTTGCTTTTTTTATTCTGCTCCCTACTGATCTAAAGTCCATAAAGTTCTCCCTTCTATCCCAAAGATGGTATCTATTATTCTCGTCCATGATTAATAATTATTCAACTTATTTAGCCTATTTTCGACTTTATTCGACTTTATTATAAATTCTAGGGGAACCTATATACAGAATCCATAAAAACTAGTTGTAATTCTAATAGAAGCATATCCGTTTTGCAAACTTCATTAATTATTCTTTATTATTTTCAGCAATAAAATATTCCAAAAATAAATTCAAAACATCTTCTGTCACTCCATCAATATGCAATATATCTTCAACATTAATCTTTTCCACGTAATACTTTTGATAGATAAGTGCTGCCATTTTACAGGCTTCGGCAACAATATTACCCACCAATTTTCTCAAAGTGTTAACATACTGTAACATGACAGGACTTTCTCTTTCACCATTACATTCTTCCAGAATTTCCCGTATTATGTTATCACTGTTTTCCTTATCATCCGTCCCCTCTAACATGGCCACTAATTGCAGCAAAACAGCATTTTGTTCTGCATCGTGTAACCTGGCAAATTGCCAGATCAACTCCACAGCATAAGCCTCCAGATCTTCTGGCAGTGGGGGCAACTGAATGTACTTATACTTCTTTTTCATGATAAATTCCTCCTCAAATCATTTTTTAATTCATAATTTATTAAGTACAAATTTAATTGATTTCGAAAATCACTTCCCGGTAAAGACATTTTGCTTTTCGTCTATACAAACTGTTTTTCCGTTTACCTTTTTGAAAATAAACGGGTTGCCATATATCATCGTTTTGGTAGTAATTACGACTTTTTTGTATTCCGGATGTGAAGGAACATCAAACATAATGTCTCTCATCAATCCTTCAATTACAGTCCTGATACCCCTGGCACCAGTTCCGTCGTTCATTACTTTTTCAGCAATTGCAACGATTACTTCTTTGGAAAATTCCAGCTCTACGCCATCGACCGCTATCAGTCTTTCATACTGCTTGATGATTGCGTCTTCAGGATTGCACATGATTTCGATCATATCCTTCTTTGTCAGAGCATTCAGAGTAATACGAATTGGCAGCCTTCCCAAAAGCTCCGGAATGATGCCTTTTACTTCGTTTGTATATGCCGTTCCTGTACTTCCAAATCCGACCATCTTTTCTTTGAATGCTTCAAATGAACCACTGCAGATGAATAAGATGTTTTTGGTATCCATCTGAACCGTGCGCTGGTTCTGTGGATTTTTGGAAAGGGATGTTGGCACATTCACAACAGATCCCTCGATCAGTTTCAGGAGGGACTGCTGCACGCCTTCTCCCATCATTTCTCCGGTAGCAAGCTTATCGATTTCGTCGATATATACGATGCCTCTCTCGGCAGAAGAAACCTTATTACCTGCTTTCTGGTACAGAAGCGTAAGGATACTGTCAACATCCGCTCCCACATATCCTGTTTTGGAGAATGTGGTTGCATCAACAATGACCAGAGGCACGTTGATCATATTTGCCAGTGTTTTCACCAAAAGTGTTTTTCCGGATCCTGTAGGTCCGCTGATCAGGATATTACTTTTCTCAATCCCCTTATGATCCATACGCTTATAATGGTTGTACACAGCGACAGCCAATGTCTTCTTTGCTTCTTCCTGCCCGATGATATACCGGTCCAGGTAGGACTTGATCTCCGCCGGTTTATAAACATGGAAGCGTTCCGGCACAGGCTTTGGCGGCTCATATGTACGCGGATACATGGCATAGAATCCATCCAGTTTTTCTTTAACTCCATTCCTCCAGGAAGAATCTTCTTCCAGCTGTCGATTTAGCCTGAGTATGCAGTCCATGCATAAACAAACATCATTCACTTCTAAAATAAATTCAGTTGCTCCACAAATGTTACATTTCTTAAGAGTTACCATGATTATCATTCGCAGGGAGGATTAATTTTCTTTTTGATCCCTGCTTCCTCCTTTCACGTCCCACTATACAACATTTTGAAATTTCTCATTTTTTTGCACAGGAGTTTTTCATATTTCAAAATACTAAGCATCTCGCAGAACAAAAAAGCGGAACTAAGTTCCGTTTTCCTGACCTTCCAATTGTATTGCTGTCTATTCGCTCTACAATTTCGAATCTTTTTCTAGCATTTTCACTTTTTCGATACAAATCGAATCACTTTGAGCTTCTCCACTTTCATCGAAATCTCCACCGATTTCTGCAATAATTTCTGCGTCCGTGTCAATTTCCCTCTTAACAGCCTCGTTAAACTCAAATGAACCCTCTCCCCAATCCTGGTTTATTAGGTATATATTCCCTCAACAAATAAAAAGTGTTGAAAACAAAACCAACACAAATTATCCAAAGGAATTTCATTATTAAAAAAGCGGAACTAAGTTCCGCTTTCCGCCAAAAAAAGATTGGAACGCATTGTACACCTCCCCAAGTACAGCATCCCCTAGCATGACGAATCCCGCAAGCACGATGAACCCCTCAAACACGGTGTATCCCCCTCAAACACGGTGAACCCCTCAAGCACGGCACTCCCCAACAAATACTATACTACTCCATCAAGATTACGCGTAAGTCTATCAGAATTTTCATCATTTCCTTCTTTTTGCAGGTTATCACATAAAAACATTAATAATTATCCTGCCAAACAACTACTAACTGTCATTTTTTAGGTATTGCATATTACGACCTCAAACGGCCGGTTTTAGGCGATCAAACTGCCAAATTCCATTTTCTAACGGTCGACAACAATCAGCAAACCACTTATACCGCGAAAGGCTCTTAACATGAGTAGCACATGATAGGCTTCTGCCTCTGGCAAATCGTTTTCAGCGCCGTTTGCCGCTTTGCCAGGTCATCATGTGCGAAGGAGGCTTATGTCAAAAACACCGTGAAATAATTGGTTTACGTGGTAGCTGATATGCTCCAGAAAACGGCCGTTCAGAAACGGAATCGTGGTCGCTGAGCGTCGTAAAATACAGGTATTTCTGTATATCTTATTATAGTATTCAAAAAGAGTATCTCTCCCCTCAAGCACGTACTTTTCCTCCGTGTTTGAGGGGAGCCCCAAGCACGTATTACCCTTGTAAACACTGGCTTTTTATCGTACTTGTTGGTTTATGCTTTGGGTATATGTCCCCCCTACAATTACTTGTCATGATTGTTGGATTTCGCTTTTTCTGTAAGAGTAAGATAGTATTTTTTCTCCCTAAATCCAACAGCAGATATATTAATCATCCCTTCTTTTTTAAGATCTGATTTGGCAAATCTAAGAGAATTAGCAGAGATTCCCTCTTCTTTTGCTCTATTTTCCAGTTCAGAGCTTTCCTTAGTTCCATCTTGGAGGAAAGTTAAAATAAATTCTTTCGCTTTTTTCCTTTGCGGGCTCTGTCTGATTATGGCATTTGCTTCCACAACAAAATCACAGTCTTTTTTTAGGCTATAACCCTCAAATACAACTTTGCCATCCAAAATTTTAAATAAAACAGTCTTTGCCAGCTTCCCATAGTTAGATTTTTCATGAGAGATATAATTTATTCCATCCTCTGCTGTCTTGCCAACCATGAATACAGATCTACTTATGTCCCATATATCTGCACTATCAGCCATTCTTTTGCGCCCTGATACCCCAGACTGTTTATTGCTATGTACAACAATAATAAATGTTGTACCATATTTTTCCCCATATTTGAGTAACACTTTTAGACTTTCCCGCATGGCATTCCTCTCGGCCATGCGAATATTAGGCTGTAAAAAGGCTTGTATTGGATCAAATATGCATAAAGATGGGCGATATTTTTCAATTAATTTTCCCAAATAAGGAGATCCAAATTTTACTTTGGAAAACTGAGGATTTGCAATATCCATAGAAATTATGTTTTCCAGATTCGCACCATTACATTTTAAGCGCTTAATAAGCACATGTTCGATGGAGTCTTCTGCAGAAAAAAACAAGACTTTTTCTGGTTCAACTCCTTCACACCCTTTATGCATAACACCGTCCAAAACAAAAGGTTGCTGACCACTACTTATTGCCGCAGCAAGGGCACACCAAATACTTGTTTTTCCACAGCCACCATCTCCCACTAATATCGTAATTTGCCCTCTTGGGATCATGTCCGATATAAGCCAGTCCATTTCCTTCTCTTGCATATCTTTTAGCACTCTAATTCCATCGTCAAGGATGCAGATATTATCTTTAATTTTGTTATTGTTTAGCACAAATCCATCATTTCTCTTGCTCTCTTGTTTTTCGTATTTATTTTTTAATTCTAAATAATCTGCACGTGCATTAGCAAATCCTACCGCTTCCAATTTTCCAAGTGCCACTTCCGCGAAACCAGGGAATGACAATTCAAACCCATACACCTTTTTAATAATTTCCTCATCATATTTCATATTCCTATTAATTGACTCCAAAAATAACTCTTTATTCATATCTTTTTTGCTCCTTTCTTATTTACATTTAAAGTCATAAACAATATGAAATTTTCTTTTCAGCGAAAGCTGTTTATTGTAAATAAGAAGAAACGAAACTATTAAAAATCACTAAGTTTAACGATACCTATACATCCGCAATCAGTTACACCATTGCAGAAACCGCGAAGGCAACTATCCTAAATACATATGGCGAATCCAGAAACTGAGAAATCGGAGTTCCGCTACTTTACTATAAATGATTTGAAAAAGCGGAACTAAGTTCCGCTTTTCTTCCCTTCCATATATTAAGGCTTAGCCAGATTTAGTCTCTCATTGATTCATTCTGGCAGGTCGACATCAGATAATGACTTTTTTCTCTCTTTCAATTGTTAAAGCATAAAATCAAAAAAGCGGAACTTAGTTCCGCTTTTTGTTGTTGACGAAGTTAGAAACAAAACACAGAGCTGTATATTATCACAAATAAATATACAGTTCTATGGTAATATAACACTCTGTGCTAAATAGCAATTTTGCCTTGATTACCAAAATCTAGAATTTACTTGCATTTCACCGCACTAAAACAAAAATTTCATATCGACTGCGTCCTTGCATAATATAAAGGATTTTTTATTTTTGGTTTTATTTCTAAAAAGCGGAACTTAATTCCGCTTTTTTCTGTTCTTCAATTCAATATCCTTAATTTAGCGTTATATACTGCACGATTATGTAGGATATCAATATCAAAATGTATCCCATTGATTGCAATACAATTGCGGTTACTCCTTACCCGATATCCTTTGTCGTTTTTTTCGCCATCCATTGCATTAGCAGTAATGTAGCTATCATTCGTATCGCCCCAGATCATTTGATTGAGCTGATGCTCTCCAGACTCCCAATTTGCATTATTTCCCGAAAGCTGGAACCACACCGCATTGTTCCATGGATTCTTTTTTTCTCTCTACCTGTTTTATTATCAACATATACAGCATCTTTCGAATCTTTCCATTTCTTTTTCCTGGGGAAATTGTACCATCCTGGAGAATCATATGTAAGCAGATTCACAAATAGATGCCGTTGTTCCATATAAGTTTTTTCTCGATATTCCGACTCCAAGCAGACTGGTTGTATGCCCTTTTTTTACACATTTCAACAAAGTCCTTTGCTCTGCGTATCAATTCTGCATCTTCGACATTACCTTTCACTTTTTAATCCCCCTTTCTTTTTTGGTCAAAAAGAATATGGTAGATTTTTTCTTTTCAAGTCGGTTTTTTAAAAAAACAATTATTTTCAGATAATGGAGTGTAAGATCAAAAAAAGCGGAACTAAGTTCCGCTTTTTTACTATTTTACTTGGCAGCACAATTACTGTTCAGTCCTAATGTCCACCAGAAAAATTAACAATCTCCAAGCCCTGTTGTCGTCTGGTTTCAATGATACTTAAGCAATTACACAGAACTTCGATACTGTGGTTACATCTAAAAATGCCTGCCTATTTCAATTATTGTTGAATTTTCGGAGTCCGAACACATTTACCGTAGACACACCAGATATGAAATCGGTGTGCATGGAAAGAACAAGAAAAAGCATAGAGTAGCTGTGTTTTATGTCTTTTTCTGCAGCAGCAGAGAACTGTTTTGGTAAGAAACTAACCGGGTCGGATAATAATGAAGATTATTGAAGATAGAAAAATCTTGGGACAATGTAATGACAGGACACGTAGCTTCCATATAAATCCTCTTATGACCAATGTATCCAGACTGTACCCCGGTTTTCTGCCGGTGGCAATGCGGCTGTTTTTGATCTTTTTTGGAAAGGTTTTACGGAAAAGGCAAAAAGAATTCTCATGATCAGTATAAATATCATAATAAGAGACAGCGTGTTCAGTTAGTAGCTTAAAGGCAATGTAAGTGCATATTTTTAGTGAAACCATCCTCATTTATCGAAATATTTGATATGATATACGAAGAAACGCCAGAACCGGCATTGCCGGAACTGGCGTTTCTTGATTAGGGACTTATTTTATCGCCCTTGATAAAAGATTAAAAACAGGGAACTCAACAAAAGCGGAACTAAGTTCCGCTTTCCGCCAAAAAAAGATTGGAACGCATTGTATGAATATTCCGGGTGAGATTCCATCAGCTGTCCGGTGATATGGAAATCACTTTTTATATTCACTTTTGTACATATCGGATCATAATTTCTACGAGAATATTGGTAAAGGCTGCTACGCACCGCAGATGCGGCAAGGCCTTGACGAATATTCCCATAGAAATGGATACATAATCAAGCACTAAAAGGCGATTTCCGAGTACCGGAACTCTGATTTCCAAATTTCCGGATTCGCGATTTCTAGCCGCAAGAATATTCAATTGTACACCTCCCCAAGTACAGTATCCCCTAGCATGACGAATCCCTCAAGCACGATGACCCCTCAAACACAGTGTATTCCCCCTTAAGCACGGCGCTCCCCAACAAATACTCTACTACTCCATCAAGATCACACGTAAGTCTATCAGAATTTTCATCATTTCCTTCTTTTTGCAGGTTATCACATAAAAATA
>NZ_JBNPMZ010000032.1:0-16569 GCF_050314255.1 Sporofaciens sp. SGI.106 | reverse complement strand
TAAAAAAAGGAACCCCGCAGGATTCCTTTTCGTTAAGGTTAAATTATTTAAGGTTAACTTCTGCACCCTCAGCCTCAAGTTTAGCTTTGATTTCCTCAGCCTCTGCTTTAGAAACGCCTTCTTTAACTGCCTTAGGAGCCTCGTCAACTAATGCCTTAGCTTCTTTTAATCCAAGTCCTGTGATCTCACGAACAACTTTGATTACTTTAACCTTAGATGCTCCTGCAGAAACTAATTCTACATCGAACTCATCTTTCTCTTCTGCTGCTGCAGCTCCATCTCCAGCTGCTGCTGCAACTACAACACCTGCTGCTGCAGATACACCAAACTCTTCTTCACATGCTTTTACTAATTCGTTTAACTCTAATACAGATAACTCTTTGATAGCTTCAATAAATTCTGCTGTTGTTAATTTAGCCATTTTATTTTCCTCCATTTTATTATTTGTTTTCTTACTTAATGTAAACTACTCTGCGTCTGCTGCAGGAGCTTCCTCTGCAGGAGCCTCTGCCGGAGCAGCTTCTCCACCCTGCTCTGCGATCTGATTGAGAACGCGTGCAAGATTTGTAATTGGTGACTGTAAGCTTCCAAGCAACTTGGACAGCAGTTCTTCTCTTGACGGAACCTTAGCCAGTTCTGCCAGTGCTGCTGAATCGTATACTTCGCCTTCAACCACACCTGCTTTTAATTCAAGAGCTTTTGCATCTTTTGCAAATTTGCTGAGGATTCTTGCAGGAGCTGTTGCGTCGTCTTTAGAAATTGCAATAGCACTTGGTCCTTCCAGATGCTCATCTAAAGCTGCGAACTCAGTTCCTTCAAAAGCTCTCTTCATCATTGTGTTTTTGCAAACTTTGTAAATAACACCAGCTTCTCTCAACTGTTTACGAAGCTCTGTATCCTGAGCAACAGTTAATCCGCGGTAGTCAACCAGAACGATTGCCTGTGCGCCTGTAATGTCATCTACGATAGCCTGTACGATAGGTTGTTTTAATTCAACTTTTGCCACGAATGGTGCACCTCCTTGTTAGATTTTGGTTTTTGCACCGCCGATAGATATAAAAAAACCTCTATATCCAAAGACACAGAGGTTCATAAATTCATACTTGTTCGTATCAAATCTATCCTTCCTCGGTAGGCGTATTACTACTTACGCTTGTCGCACCTACTGTCTTCGGCAGTTACTAATATAAACTAGCATACAATATATGATTTGTCAATAGATTTTTTGTTTTTCCAAAACATTTCAAAAAACATTTTACAAAGAGGTCGGGTCAATATACCATTTTCTTCCAACCTTAATTACATTCATATCACCGGAAGAAGCATCTTCAAGTTCGCCATCCACATACAATTCGATATAAATTTCAACTTCTTTTCCTTCTTTAATCTCAACCGTATTGAACAACTCACTTTCAATGTCCCTGATCTCGCTCTTATCTAATTTACGTTCATCTTCAATCTCATACTTAATCTTAATTTTTCCGTCATAATCATCTAAATAATCCAAAACCTCCGCTTCGGCCATTTCCATGAATAACTCCTTATCCATGCCCGCCTGTTCCAGCCCCGCTTCAATGGCTTCTTCCGGAATAACCGAAACAAACAGCTTCACGTCCTGCGTTTCAACAGCTTTCACAAAATTTTTAATCGGCTTTTCATAATCAGATGTAAAGAACAGCGCCTTTACTCCCAGCAAGACTACCACCGCAAGAACACAGATCACTCCAATCCCAATATATAAATTGGTTTTCCCGGGTTCTTTCGTTACTCCCTGCGGCACCTGCACCTGCACTACTTCCGCACCACACTTCGGGCAGAATTTTTCAACTCCCTCCAGTTTCTGACCACATTTTCTGCAAAACATAACTTTATCCTCTTTTCCTTTCTCCTCTGTACCGGAAATTATATCATACTTTATATCAAAATACATCTCATCACGACATGTTACGCTAATTTTTCGCCATATACTGACAGGTCACACCCGATATTTCCGAAATAAGATTCCGGGCATCGGCTGTATTCAAAAGACGGTTGGACATCACGCACAAAACATAGGTACTGTTTAAAGAATAAATAACGGCCACATCGTTCTCAACATCTTCCAGTTCGCCCGTCTTATTGGCAAAGCCCGTCCCCGCCGGAAGTCCCGCCGGTATCTTTCCCGTTCGTTCCTGTTCCCGCATAAATGACAGAATCACTTCTGAGCCTGCCCACTCATTCCGGCAGAAACCCGCCACCAGCCTTCCACAATTCTCAGCAGATGTATAGTTATCGTCTGCCGCATCAAAATCCAGCATCAGCCTCCCCATATGGGTCTGTGCAAAACCGCCATTCACGCAGAATTCATTCACCCTTTGCATTCCCAAAGCAGCATCCCAATTTCCAAGTCTTCGAACCACTTCATTCGCCGCATCATTATCACTTGAACGAATCATCCGCCCCAGCAGTTCCAATGTCTCGCCCTCATAGTTCTGCCGGCTCTCCAACTCATCCATATACTGAAAGCTCACTGCCGCCGTATATAATTTGATCAAACTCGCCGATTCCATCTGCTCATCTCCCAGGCAGGCGCTTGCCCCCGAAGCTATGTCCTCCACATACACAGACCACATTTCTCCCATCTGCCGCCTCTCGTCGATCATCGCCTGAACCTGCATTTTCCATTCTTCGGAAATCTGTGGCACTTCAATCTCCTCCGGCAGAGTTTCCCCGGTTTCTATTTCCGGTGCCTTCACCACTCTGTCCACCTCCAGAGATTCTTCTTCCTCGGAAGCCTTTTTTTGTTCGCCACAGCCGGATGCGGACACCAGACAAAAGGTACAGATCAGACAAAGAAATAAACGCTTCTTAATTCCCATAATATTTTTCAATCCCATCCACGATTCCGGCAACCATCTTTTCGCGGAATGCTTCATCCGCCATTTGCAAATCATCATTCTCATTGCTCATGAAGCCCATTTCCAAAATCACAACCGGAATCTGGCTCCAGTTAATCCCCGTCATCGTATCATTTTCCTGTATGCCTCGATTTACAAATCCGGTATACCGACAATAAGAATCCAGTATCTGCTCTGCCAGGCGATAGCTCTCCTCATACAATCCGCCTGTATAAGGATTATTCGGCGATGTAATAAGAGCAAGCGCTCCGCTTACCGAAGGGTCTTCACTTCCATTAGCATGAATCCGAACGGAAACATCCGCCCCGGCCTGATTTGCCAGAATGGCCCGCTCAGAGTTACTGATCGCGGTCTCATTATCTTCCCGCGTCATAATAACATCATACCCCAATTCCTCCAATCGTGCCCGAAGGAGTAAAGAGATATCCAGGTTAAGCTGATATTCCGGAACTCCGGAATACTTTCCCGCCGTACCCGAAGTCGCTTTCGCCTTCATCACATCAGAGCCCGGCGCGTTCGGCTCCTGTGCACTCATATCGATATCCCAGCCCTGGTGTCCGGGATCAATCGCAATGATAATATTCTTCTCATCCGTCTCTTCTTCTACCGGCTTCTCTTCTTCCGCTTCCTCCTGTTCTTCGGAAATGACGGCGGCTTCTTCCACATCTTCTTTTTCCACTTTACATTCTTCCGGTTCCGGATTCGTCTCCCGGGCGCAGCCCGCCATACATAACGCACACACCAGAACCGCCAGAACAATCCCTCTTTTTTTCATCTCGTATCCTATTGATCCAGCTGATATCCATTGCTGGCCATACTAAATTCCAGGTTTCGTAAAAATGCCGCATTCTGCTGTTCTACGGCTGACAACAGAGAATCTGAAAAATTATCCGGTTCTATCGTACCTTTATACCAGCTTTGACTGTTAAAATAGTTCTGCAGTTCCGGCGAATTGAATTTTCTTCCATGTCTCGCATAAATTTCATTCTTCGCATAGTTAACCTGCCTCAGGTTCAGGTTGCGTACATCCGCTTCTGTCAGCGCTCTCTTATCACTATCCGGAAGAATATATCCGGAAGAAGCTGCAACCGTTGGCGTCTCATTCTTTTCTTCTTTCTGGAGGACAATTTCCTTTCCATTCTCATCCATGAGCTTAGTTGCATCCATGTGAACATCGTTATTTTTAATATAGAGGTCACCGCTGATTTTTACTTTCTGATTTGCGGCCACAGAATCCAGAATGCCTGATGCAAGTCTCGCTTCGTTGATATAAACACTTGTCACATCTTCAACCAGCACTCTGTTACTATTTTCATCCAGACCATACACAGAAATTCCCTCGCTCCAACTCAGAATTCTGGAACCGTCTTTTGCCTTTTTCACGCTTCCTACCAGCGTACATCTGCGATCATCCACAACATTAATATCTACTTTCGAGGCATCAACCTGCTCTTTTTCTTCCGATGATTTTTCCTCCGATTCTTCCGTTTCTTCTATCCGAATCTCCTTCTCATCCTCTTCTTCCTGCATACTTCTATACACAAAAAATCCGCCCACTCCAATTACCAGAACGGCAACCACACAAATGATGATGATAACCAGAAGATTATTCTTCGTTTTCCTGTCACGTAACTCCTCTTCTTCCTCCAGCTCATCAAATGCATCACGTTCATCATCCAATCTCACGCCACAAACCGGACAATACAGACTGTCATCAGTAATAACCGACTTACAATTCCGACATTTCATCAGTTTCTCCCTCCTCTTTCGTTTCTTTTTTTACTATATCACATTTATTTCAGGCAGAACAGAAAAGAACACAAAAAAAGAGCATCAAGTCGAAACTCAATGCTCCTGTATTTTCATCCGATGCGATTAAGCTAATTTAACCGGGTTAATCTTAACACCAGGACCCATAGTAGAAGTCAGAACCACGCTCTTTAAGAACTGGCCTTTAACTGCTGCCGGTCTAGCCTTATTGATTGCATCGATAAGCGTCTGGAAGTTGTCTGCAAGCTGCTCTTCGGTAAAGGAAGCCTTACCGATCGGCACGTGAATAATATTTGTCTTGTCAAGTCTGTACTCAATCTTACCAGCTTTGATTTCCTGAATTGCTTTTGTAACGTCCATTGTTACTGTACCGGCCTTCGGGTTCGGCATAAGACCCTTTGGTCCAAGTACACGACCAAGACGTCCAACAACACCCATCATATCCGGTGTAGCAACTACAACGTCAAATTCAAACCAGTTCTCGTTCTGGATCTTCGGAATAAGTTCCTCAGCTCCAACGTAATCTGCTCCTGCTGCAAGTGCTTCATCAGCTTTTGCATTCTTAGCAAATACCAGGATACGAACTTTCTTACCAGTTCCGTGCGGCAGAACTACAGCACCACGGATCTGCTGATCAGCGTGACGTCCATCACAACCAGTTCTGATATGAGCCTCAATTGTCTCGTCGAATTTAGCTACTGCTGTTTTCTTAACTAATGCAACTGCTTCGTTTTTATCATAGAGTGTTCCTCTGTCGATAGTTTTAGCAGCTTCGATATATTTTTTTCCTCTTTTCATTCTAAAAAATACCTCCTTGTGGTAATGCCGGGATAACCCTCCCACTGTTTTGCTCTACAAATTATAATCTAAGGAAATTAATCCACAACTGTAACGCCCATACTTCTGCAAGTACCAGCGATCATGCTCATAGCTGCCTCAACGCTTGCTGCATTTAAGTCTGGCATCTTCAGTTCAGCAATTTCCTGAACCTGAGCTTTTGTAATAGTAGCAACTTTCTTCTTGTTCGGAACACCTGAACCGGATTTGATCTTGCATGCTTTCTTAATCAGAACTGCTGCCGGTGGTGTCTTTGTGATGAAGCTGAAGCTTCTGTCGCTGTAAACTGTGATAACTACAGGAATGATCATTCCTTCCTGATCAGCTGTTCTGGCATTAAACTGCTTTGTAAATTCAACGATGTTTACACCGTGCTGTCCAAGAGCCGGACCAACCGGTGGTGCCGGAGTTGCTTTGCCGGCAGGAATCTGTAATTTAATATAACCTTGTACTTTTTTTGCCATTTTAATTACCTCCTTGTGGTATTGTCGGAACGATCATGCGCTCCTCCCACTTTTTAAACCGTTTTTTTCACTTCAGCGAAACTTATCTCTACTGGTGTTTCGCGACCAAATAACTCAACATTGATTGTAAGACTCTGCTTCTGCATGTTCATAGACTGAATTACTCCAACCGTATCTGCCCATGCTCCGGCGATAACCTGTACTGTGTCGCCAACCTCATAATCTACAACAATATTCTCCTGCTGGATACCAAGACCTGCCATCTCAGCGTCTGTAAGCGGCACCGGCTTGGAACCCGGTCCTACGAACCCTGTAACACCTCTGGTATTACGGACAACGTACCATGTGTCATCGTTCATAATCATATGAATCAGCACATAGCCCGGGAACATCTTCTTCTGGCTTGCCTTCTGGACACCGTTCTTCAGCTCCACTACATCCTGCATTGGAACCTGAACCTCCAGAATCTGATCTTCCAGATGTCTGTTCTCAATTGTCTTATCAATGTTGGCTTTTACTTTGTTCTCATACCCGGAATAGGTATGAACAACATACCATTTTGCCTCTGACATATAATCACCTTTCTTGCTGCAGTTTATCAGTTATCTTACTAATAAATCCACACCGTTCTGTACCAGGAAATCAATCACTGCAATGATCGCTCCAAGTGCAACGGATACGGTAACGACTGCCGCTGTCTGTTTCGCAAGTGTCATCCTGTCTGGCCAAATGATCTTCTTAAACTCTGCCTTAAGACCTTTGAACCAGCTCGTCTTCTGAGTTTTCTCTGTACCCATGAAATTCACACTCCTTTTATGCGACTATTTCGTTTCCTTGTGCATTGTGTGTGATTTGCAGAATCTACAATACTTCTTAGTCTCCATGCGCTCAGGATGTTTCTTCTTATCCTTTGTCATGTTGTAGTTACGCTGCTTGCATTCTGTACATTCTAATGTAATTCTTGTACGCACAACTTCCACCTCGCTTCGTATTTTGTAATATTAACGTGTTGCAACTGGTAGCTTGCGAGGCTACCCAATTTTAGGCATAAAAAAAAGACCTACTTCCATCGCCAGTACACTATACCATAGCTCCCGGCCGGAAGTCAAGTCTTTTTTCTATTGTTCGCCCTTCTACTGCATCTGCAGTAACTGTCCCATCTTTTGTTTAATCGCTTCTACAGAATTCATATCCGGCTGCATTACCCACAGGAGCTGAGAACCTGAGGAAAAGCACGGCTGCATATCTCCGGTTCCGGAAGCCGCAGTGGATTCAATGCTCCATCCGGTTCCCTCTGCAAGCTGTCTGCTGATAAACTTAGCCATCTCTTCCTGAGTCATATTCGTCTCCACAGAATCCGCAACACTTGCGATGATCTGGCTGGCATTCGTCAGGATTGCCGGCGACATCGCCTTTTGCAAAATTGCCGTAAGCACCGCTTCCTGATTCTTACCGCGCTGATTATCTCCTTCCGCAAAACTGTAGCGCTCTCTTGAAAATGCCAGCGCCTGTGCTCCATTCAGGTGATTCGTTCCCTGTACAAAATCATATCCGCCGGCACTGAATGCATATTCTGATTCAACATTCACGCCGCCAAGAGCATCCACGATCGTAATCAGAGATGTGAAATTCACCCTCGCATAATATGTAATATCAATTCCATAGATACTTTCCAGAGTGTTCATGGAAACATCCACTCCATAAATACCCGCATGTGTCAGCTTATCCTTCTGTTCTCCCGAAATGTTCGGAATCTGTACGTAATAATCTCTCGGAGTAGTTGTCAAAAGTATCTGTTTAGATGTCGGATTGACCGACATAATAATATTCACATCACTCCGACTGTTCGTTGTAATCGGACCAGACACGTCAATACCACTGATATAAATATTGAAAGGCTGCAGCACATCCGCTTTCTCTTCCACCTCAAGCGGTGTATCTATTCCATACTGGTATAAAATTCTCACTTCCGAAGAATAATCTTCTATATTCTCCTCTATGATTCCGGTAAATGCTTCATTATAAATAGCAGCCTCAACTTTACCGTCAAGAAGCGCCTGTGCTTCTTCCTGAATAGTCTCATACTCTATAAGCTTCATTTCCCGACCGATTATTTTACCGATATCTTCTTTCATCAGCTCATTATTTTCCTGATCCACTGTAGTCTGTATACCAAAACGATAATTCTTGGCATCCAGCAGATTCTTAGCCGGGTTGTTCTTTTTGACTACTACCACCATATTATCCGTCTTGTACGCAGCTCCTCCGACGTCCTTCAGCAGATTATTTGCTTTCGATAGATAAATATTACCGAACACAAGCGCAATACTGATCAGAACACTGAGCACAACACCCACTATATGCACTTTATTCTTAATATACTGCATACCAAAACAAATGCCAAACAGAACCAGCAGCAGGGCACTCACTGCCGCAACATATTTCACAGGCAGAAGACCACTGTCCCATGCAACCATAATAAACACGGCTGACAACAGAAGCTGTACCAATACTACCAGTTTTTCTATCATGTGCCTGTTCTTCTTTTTATCCTGAGAATGATGACTCATATCTTACCTCACCTACTTCACTATCAATGTAAACGGCTTACCATCTGACAGATTCTCATTGCTGTCCTTCACATAATAGGTCAAAGCATATGTACCCGGTACATCCGTATTATATATACCTTCTATCTGTATTCTGGTTGACAGATCGTCTGCAGAGTCCACATCATCTATCACACCGCTGACCACACTCAGAGCATCAAACGGAGTGCCCGCCTCAATCTCCATACTTTCAGCAGTCAGTCCGATTGCCGGTCTGTCTCCGTCCGGCTGTAATACTTCCTCCTGAAGCCCGGCATCTGCGTTTTCCGTCCCCTGATTCTCCACAGGTTCACCTTCTTCCGCCTCAGCCTTAGTTTCCTTTTTGTCCAACGGATGGTAAGTAACCTTCCTGGTTATCGTCCCAACATTCTTACTGCTGTCCATAACTCCATAATATACAACCGCTTCCGTTTCTCCACACGGAACAATCTTATCAACGAACACCTGATCCGTCAGATCTCCATCCTTATCGTCACTGGCACTGACCCCGCGCATCAGCGTATCATAATCTTCACCTTCCGTATAGGTAATGCTTTCCTTATCAATTGTAATCTCCGGTGCAGTACGATCCTGTCCTGTGTACATAAAGAAAGCAACCCCAGCCAGAATAATACAGCCTATAGTCAGCACCACCGCAATTATCCGCTGTCTCATCTTCTATTACCCTCTATTTTTTACCATACTCTCCATAATATTTGTAATATCCGCCATAATATCTGCCATAATATTTATTTTGCTTCAGATTGACCTTATTCAGAACCACTCCCAGTATCGGGCAGCCGGACTTCTCCATCTGGTCTTTTACCGCTCTGGCAAATTTATAACTGATTGCATTCGCTGCAATTACAAGAACAGACGCATCACAGTTCTTTGCTACAATCGCACTGTCAATGACACTTCCAAGAGGCGGTGTATCAATAATAATATAATCATATACCTTTCTTGCACTGGCAATCAGAGCTTCAAACCTGGAGTTACCAAGCAGCTCTGCCGGGTTCGGCGGCACAACGCCCGCAAATATCATAATCAGTCCCGGCTGCTGGGTGCGATACATTACCTCATCCACATCTGCCTGACCGGAAAGGAAATGGCTTAATCCCTTCACTTCCACATTTACCTGATGCCTTCCCATCAAAACGGATTTACGCAGATCCGCGTCAATAAATAATACTCTCTTCCCACTCTCCGCCAGGGAAGATGCCATTCCAAGGGACACCGTGCTCTTTCCCTCGTTAGGCGTACAGCTGGTAAAGGCAATCACCCGATTCTCCGCACCGGAGAACTCAATATTGGTACGAAGCGTCTTATAGGCTTCGTTTGTTTTGAAATCTTTTGTCATTTTTTCAAGCTTTATCTCTTTCATACTCTCCTGTCCCCCTCTATCAGTGCTTCATATTCTTCGCAAGTTTTTTTGCCGACAATCCTTTTCTCTTCTTAGATTTTTTCTCGCCTTCCCGAATAGGAATGGATGTCAGGACATTCATTCCCAGATATTGCTCTACATCATCCGGAGTTTTGATTGTATCATCCAACAGGCAGATCAGCACAATGATGCCGACCGCAATTACTACACCCAGCATACCGCCAACCATCAGATTTTTCATCACGCTCGGAGAGGATGGGGCTGTCGGAAGATTTCCTTCCTCTACCGTATTAACAGAATCCGCATCCATAATCTCCGTAATCTGGATACTTACTGATTCTCTGACAGCATCCGCTATCTCCTTCGCCATCTTAGGGTCTTCGTTCTCAACAGTAATACTTAAAATACGTGTATCCGCAGGCGTCTGAACCGTAATAGAATTCTTAAGCTGTTCCGGCTTCATATCCAGATTCAGAACTGCAATTACCTGTTCCATTACCGGACGGCTTTTTGCCAGCTCCATGTAATCCTTCGTAAGCTGGGTACCGGTCTGCAAATCTGAATATGTAACAGCCGCATTCGCATCCTGTCTGGATAACACATACATCTTTGTCGTAGATGAGTACATCGGCGTAATAAAAAGCTTCGTACCCACAAATGCCAGCAGTGCCATCAAAACTCCCGCCAGAATTACAAGATGAATTTTACTCATAACCGCCATAAAAAGTTCCGCCAGATCTATGGTAAGTTCATCTTCATTAAAATTCCTGTTATTCGCTCTCTCTCTTTCCATATTACTTTTGTTTTTTCAGCATCTGCAAAGCATTACTGAAAAAAATCCTCCTTGCATATTCTTCTCCATATTTTTTTGCAACATAATGTGCAGCCTTCTGCATCCTGGGTGCCCGATGCTTCGCACCATGTGCATCTGTACCGACGCAAAACACCAGTTCTTCTTCCAGAAGCTGCTTCACAAACTTCTTTGCCTTGCGCCCGCCGTCTCCGACAATACTTCCGGCATTGACCTGAAGCAGCACTCCCATATCCGCCAAATGCTCCACAATCTCCACATCTTCCAAAATACAGGTATATCTCTCAACGTGCGCCAGGATTACCTTATATCCTCTCATCTGCAGCTGCTGAATACCCTGTTTGATATGGCTCGGGCTGTCTGCCGGGGAAAATTCTACCAAAACATATTCCCTGCGGTTCATGGTCAGAATTCTTCCTTCTTTTAACAGATCCGGAATATCCTGTCCATAATACACTTCCGTCCCAAGATAAATTCGTAATTTTTCATCAATCGACTTTGCAGCCTGTCTGACAAGTTTCAACTGTCTGCGCAGCTCTTCCGGAACCGCTTTCCCTCTCCTTGGATGGTAATGCGGCGTTGCTATGATACACCGTATTCCCTCCTTACAGGCAATCGACAGCATCTCCTTCATCTCATTCTCGTCACATGCCCCATCATCTACTCCCGGTAAGATATGACAGTGCATATCAATACATTTTTCCATATAGTTTTCCTCGTTTAAACATACTCCACCCGAAATACCATTATATCGAATTGTGTCATTACTTGCAAGCCATCTTGCGAATCTTGACGAATTTCGCGCAATTTCGTCCAAATCGTTCTATCAGAACTACTTTCACATATAACTCCGGTTTTCTATTGCTTTTTAAAACACCATCTGATACAATCGATTTGTAAATCCAGTAAATAATTTTGTTATAATTCCGTTTTAAACAGCACGAAAGGAAGCAATATGAAAAAAATATCTACTAAATTAATTGCAACAACTGTATCCTCCAAACGAAAAGGGAAAAAACTGACTCAGGCTCAGCTTTCAGAACTGACCGGAATCAACCGCTCCATGATCGGACGGATTGAAAATGAAGAATACATTCCGACTATCGAACAGCTTCAAAGTCTTGGTTCTGTTCTGGAGTTTGAAGTGGTCGATTTGTTCATCGAAGAAGCTCCTGCCCCCCAAATCGAAAGTGCAGCAGCTCCGGAACAAAAGTATAACATTGCCGTGGCCGGTACCGGTTATGTAGGGCTTTCCATTGCCACTTTACTTTCCCAGCACAATCATGTAACAGCTGTGGATATCATTCCCGAAAAGGTAGAACTTATAAACAATAAAAAATCACCCATTCAGGATGAATACATCGAAAAATATCTGGCGGAAAAGGATCTGGATCTGACCGCCACCCTTGACGGCGAATCCGCCTACCGGAACGCCGATTTCGTAGTGATTGCCGCTCCCACGAATTACGACAGCCAGAAGAATTTCTTCGACTGTTCAGCGGTGGAAGCCGTCATCGAACTTGTGCTTAAAACCAACCCGGATGCAATGATGGTCATTAAATCCACCATTCCCGTAGGTTACACAGCTTCCGTACGAAAAAAATATAACACCAAAAACATTATCTTCAGCCCGGAATTTCTCCGCGAATCCAAAGCTCTGTATGATAACCTGTATCCTTCCCGCATCATCGTTTCCTGCGATGACGAATCCCGGGGAAAGGCACATACATTTGCCGCCCTCCTTAAGCAGGGTGCACTCAAAGAAAATATCGAAACATTATTCATGGGATTCACAGAAGCTGAAGCCGTCAAATTATTTGCCAACACCTACCTGGCTCTCCGCGTATCCTACTTTAACGAGCTGGATACATACGCAGAATCCAAAGGGCTAAACACCCAGGAAATCATCAACGGCGTCTGCCTGGATCCCCGCATTGGCACTCACTACAATAACCCCTCTTTCGGATACGGCGGTTACTGTCTGCCGAAAGATACCAAACAGCTGCTTGCCAACTTCCAGGATGTACCTCAGAACATGATGTCGGCCATCGTCGAATCCAACCGGACCAGAAAAGACTTTATCGCCGACCGTGTGCTGGAAATCGCCGGTGCATATTCTTATTCTAACGGCACATATGACAATACGAAAGAAAAAGAAGTAATCGTCGGCATTTACCGCCTCACCATGAAAAGCAATTCAGATAACTTCCGCCAGTCATCCATCCAGGGTGTTATGAAACGAATCAAGGCAAAAGGAGCCACCGTCGTTATCTACGAGCCGACTCTGCCTGCAGGCTCCACTTTCTTCGGAAGCCGTGTCATCGGTGACTTAAAAGAATTCAAAAGAGTATCCCAGGCCATCGTTGCCAATCGCTATGACAACTGTCTGGATGATGTGAAAGAGAAAGTTTATACACGCGATCTGTTCCGCAGGGATTAATTAAACGGGGACAGATTTCTCGACTCAATGAGTCGAGGAACCTGTCCCCGTTAACTCCTTCCTATTCCGGTGTTTCTCCTGTATTACATGGTTATTCTCCGGTTTCTATCGGTGTTTCCTGTATATATTGCTTGCTCTAATAGCCATTTTAGCCACCTAATGTTATTCTATTAATTGACGAAAAAAATAAATAAAAGGAGGTAGCTAAAACAGCTATGAAAACAAGCAATTATCTGGCAAAACTGCCACAGGAAGTAACCATCAAATCCATCGAAACCCATCAGGGATATGATTCCTTCACTCTTGAGAAACAGCGTCTCTGCCCTCACTGCGGTTCCGTGCACTGCGTCATCAAAGATTCCGGTGCCCTTCAGACAGTCCGTCACATCCCCATCAATAACAGGGGTACCGAACTCTCCTTCCATAAGCGTCGTCTTCTGTGCAAGGACTGCAATACCACATTCTATGAAACTCCCTACTGGATCCATCCATCCCTTCATATGACCTGGGCTCTCTATGACTCCATTCTGTTAGATCTCATGGAACCCATCCCCCAGACTGAAATCGCCAAAAAAAACTGCGTCACCGAAAGCATTGTGCAGTCCGTACTGAAAACAATCAATTTCGGCCTTCCTGCGCACCTTCCGGAAACCATCAACATTGATGAATTCAAAGGGAATTCCGGTGTATGGAGCCAAAAGCATCACAAGTGGTATCTCAACAAATATCACTGCAACATCTCTGATGGTGACTCGCATGCAGTCATCGATGTATTGGACCAGATTTCTACAGCCTATCTTCATAAATACTTCCAGCAGTTCTCTTTAGAAGAACGCAAACATGTCAAATACTTCTGCTGCGATATGAGCAATGGCTTCGTATCTCTGGCTAAGAAAGACTTCCCTAATGCGAAAATCTGCATTGATCCCTTCCATGTCATCAATCGTCTGAATGACATGGTCGATGATGTTCGCCGCCGCTACCAGCATGAATTCCAGGAAAAGGGTGAGACTGAGAATTACAAAAAAATCAAATCTCATACGCCTTTTAAAAACAAAGCAGGATAATCAATCTCTTTACTGGGGTCCTCGCACAAATGAAAACCTGAAACGTCTGGATGATGCCTTTGCAATTGCACCTGATCTGAAAGAGGCTTATGATGCTCTCCAGTACTATCATGACATTGCAGCTTCCTTCCCGTACTCTACCCAATTTGAAGAACTCACGGAATGGATTAAGCTTTACACTTTTTCAGAAATAGAGGAAATCCACTCTGCCGCCTGTACCATCAGGCATTGGCGCGGCTATATACAAAACAGCTGGAAATACGGAAAATCCAATGGATTGTGCGAAGGATTCAACAATAAAGTAAAAGTCCTGAAACGCGCCTCCTTCGGCCTCCACAACTTTGAAATATTCCGTAAGCGGATTCTTCTCACCTGTGGAAAAATCAAGCTCACCCATGACCCTGCAACCATCTTTGACGAAGCAAAATCAGGAAGGGAGATAAGATTATGATTCCAAGCCGAACTTTCTTACGTAACTGTGCCACACAAAACAACCGCCTCCTTCCATCAGAACTGGAAGACTGGCTCATGGTATATTTTGAAGATGAGCCCTATGAAGATTTCTATGATGCATATACCCTGGAAGGGCTGGTCTGCTTATTCTGTGATAACTATGCAAATGGGCTTCTGGATATTACCATAACGGATCCCATCACCCGTCTACGCGAGCGCTATGAAGGTCTGAAGGATCTCATTTTCGACCTGCGGGTTGATATCGCATATCTGACTGAGCAATGCAACCGATACGAAGACCTGCTGAAAGAGCATCATCTGCTTTAAGCAGTGGGTCACAAAACTCTCAGCTTATTGCAGAATGGGATGTGATATCTAAAAATACCAACGAAAAAAAGGCCTATTACAGCCTTATTTAATCAATAGTCATACATAATCTTCATTTTTAATATCGTCATTTCTGTCCAATTTTTAATTGTATTAATGGTTGGGTTTGTTTGCTATGCCCTTTTTTATGAGCTATTCACCCTAAACACCCCGTTTTCCCTGTATTTATGCGGATTTCAGGCAGTTTTCACCATGTAACCCCGAAGAACCGGATTTCATCTTTTTGATTTCATCTTAGTTGCCGGATATGCTTGAATTCAATTTATGGATAGCTGGGTTTTCAGTGAGATAATAATGGACAAGGGCTGATCAAAGCATCACTTGTGGCTATCAGACCCGGCACTTTCTTCCATCCGTTTCCACAGTTCTTCTCTTACCTCAGGATGCCGCCACAACCACTCGGCCAGCTTTCCTTCCAGTGGGAAATTCTTTCTCTCCTCATTTCCGGTGAGCAGCCATTCAACTCCTACCTCCAGCACCTGTCCAAGCTTCTCTGCGGTTCTCTCTGTCAGGGCATTTTCTCCGTTTTCAATCAGACATATCTGCGAATCGGATACACCTGAGCTATAATATAACTCTTTCATGCTCAGGCCTTTTGCATTTCTGGCGAGTTTCAGTCTTTTTCCAACAGTCCTGTTGTTTTCTTCCTTGGTAACCCTCTGGACTGCGTTTTCTATTGCAACCCCACCATCAAAATACCTCGGGTCCACTCCATACGCATCACATATCATTTCAATCACCGTATCCGTTGGTTCAGTGAGTTCATTTTCAAATCGCATGATCTGAGTTCCCGAGTACCCTAAAGGTTTTCCGAATAGTCTCAGGGACAAACCCAGGTACTGACGCAATTCTTTTATGGCTTCGGATGTTTTCTTTTCGCCAGTTATCATTCTTGTTCTCTTTACCTCGTGTATCTACAAGCACTGAACACATTGTCATGCCATGCTTGTGGGCATAAGCGAGACATTCCACATTGTTGTACAATCCCCCGCTGTTCAAATATATATTTCAACGACCCCCTGAGCCACTCAGAGAGCTTCCAGGAGCTTTCAGGGCATTGAGGTATACTGCAATACCCCCAAGCTTAAAGCCGCTCCTGGAAGCCCTCAGAGGGCATTACGGAGGTGCTCATTCTTTCATCCGCTCCCACAGTTCTTCCCTAACCTCTGGATGCTGCCAAAGCCAGTCAACCATAGCCTTGTCTGCCGGAAACCGCTTCTTGCTCTCATCCCCGGTCAGCAGCCAATCCACACCAACCTCAAGCGCAGCCGCCAGCTTCTCCGCCGCTTTCCTCCTCAGCTGATATTTTCCGCTCTCCAACATACTGATCTGTGGCTGTGAGATACCCGCCCTTCTGGACAATTCCCACATGCTCAGTCTCTTTTCCACCCTCGCGGTCTTCAGACGCTGCCCTGCTCCTGCTGTGTCCACTTCCACCTTCTGGACTGCCTGCCCTACAGACATCTCGCCT
>NZ_JBNPMZ010000031.1:0-24370 GCF_050314255.1 Sporofaciens sp. SGI.106 | reverse complement strand
GTTTGGCGGAAGCTCTAAAAAAATGGCTGATATTGAGCTTTTCAGCAAAATGGGGCTTATCAGCAAAACCATTATATTAAACTGCAATGGTGCTCGCACAGAAGACACCAAATTTATCCCTGTTGATTTTGAAGAAATTATGGATGCATCGATATCATTTGAAGAATCAACCTGTTATGATCATTTCTATAATGGAACCTTTTTATTCTCCATTTTCAGAGAACCTTATAGACCTGCACCGGGAAAAAGTGTTCCTCTTTCTGACTGCGAGTTCCTCGGCTTTAAACGTATCAGTTTTAATGATTATTTTGTTGAAGTAGAAGTCAGAAAAACTTGGGATAGAGTCCGTCACCTTATATGGTACAACGAATTGAGAGATGTCGTAGAGCGCCGAAAAGACGGAACTCCTATCATTAATCCATGTGGCACAGTAAAATCTGCACCAAATTTTCCAAAAGCCTCTGAAGGCCAAGTATTTCTTCGTGGAACAAGTACTAACTCGACATATAAGCCAGTATGCATCAATGGTGTAAATATGACTTTTCAGAATTATTGGGTAAGAGGTGCATACCTTGTTGGCTTATTAGACCAGACAGAATATCTATAAGACTATATTACAAAGAATGCAGGGTTCAAACACCCTGCATTCACTTATTTGTATCTATTATTCTTCATTTTCAAAGATTTCACTTAATAGTGGTTCCATCTGCTCGATGAGATTTACTACAAGCGCATTTCCCATCATGAAACGGCGCTTCTTAACAGGCATTTCAACAACTTCTCCATCTACTAAACAATACTTTGTATGATCTGTAGGAAAGCCCTGAATACGCTCAGTCTCACATGCTGTAAGTAATCTGATATCTCCGGTCTTTTTGTCCCGAACAATATGTGTTGTCCGACTAAAATTCCCTTCAGAAGTCAACATCGTACGTGCTGGTTTATCATATCTATCTACCATTGGAATTGCACCCTCTGAAAAGATGTATTCATGCCCATTTTCAGATTTACGTGGCAACTTCTTTGCTCCCTTCAAATATTGCCATGTTTGCCTACATTCTTTTGGTAATTTTTCATGAGTTTCATCACTATGGGTATCATTAGGATTTTTATAATACAGCTTCTCCACGGGAATAAAATACTGTTTATCTACATTTCCAGTTTCCATGATGTCACCCAGTGTAATCTGCTCACCATCATATTTTGGCATTGTTTTAAATGTATAGACCATACCATCTTTCATGACACCGGAATTTTGAAATCCAAAAGTAAATGATTCAGATAATTCTCCGAGTCCTTCTGGCAATTCAGTACTCTGTAAAACTTTTGAATCCACATCGTATACAGGAAATGATTCAGCAAAAAAGCCATCTTTCAAAAGAAGTTTTGTCATACTGATTCTTTTTTCTTCCAATTCAGATTCTTTGTTATATGCCACACTTTCCTGAATTCTCGCATTATATTTTGTTTCATTTTTATAAGCAAAAATAAAAGTTCTTCTTCTTCTCTGTTGATAACCATATTCTGCAGCATTAATAACACGCCATTCTACTGTATATCCCTCATCTCGTAAACAAGCAAGAATAATACCAAAGTCTCTACCGCGCTGTTTTGCCGGAGATTTTATCAATCTATCAACATTTTCTAACAGAATAAATGGTGGCTGCTTTTCTTCGACTGTCTCTCTAATTGACCACCACAGGATACCTTTTTTTCCTTCAAGACCTTTAGATGTTGATAAAGTAGACGCTACCGAATAATCCTGGCAAGGAAAACCTCCTACTAATAAATTGAAATCCGGAATTTTCTTTTTATCCACTTCTTCTATATTCCAATTAGTTGTATCATTACCATCTTTATCTAAGCATGTACCAAAACGATACACATAGCAACTATGTGCATACTGTGTCTTCTTTTCTGCCGGTTCCCATTGACTAAACCAAACCGTTTCCCACTTTTCTTCTTTATTATCTTCAATACTTTTAATATTATTTAAACCACAACGAAAGCCACCTACACCAGCAAACAATTCACATACGGTTTTGTTCATTAGTAATCCTCTCTTTTCTATAGCATAATCAGATTATAGCACAAGATGGCCAATTGATCAACTATTATCTCAATCATCTTCCGAATATATTTCTGTACCAATTTTCGTTTCGAAAATAATCTCTTCGATGACTCTCACACATTCATCTGTGTTTTTCAAAATTTCTTTTCCCCAGAAATGTACTACTGTCCAACCAGCAAATAACAACGCTTTATCTTTTTCTCTATCCCGTTCCATATTCCGTTCAATCTTTGGAATCCAGTAATCTGGGTTCTTCCCTTTTTCGAGCTTTGGTTTTAAAACTTCCCAATCTTTCCCATGAAAGAATTCACTATCGCAAAAGATTGCAATTTTATATTTAGTTAATGCGATATCAGGTCTACCTGGAAGGTTTTTTAAATTTTTTCTGTATCGATATCCTCTGTTCCATAAAGCTTTTCTTAGAGTAACCTCAATGCTCGTATCTTTTCCACGAATTCGGCTCATATTTTTATGGCTTTTTTCAGATACTTCGCCATGGAACCTTGGTTCACATTTTTTCATTAATATCACTCGCTATCATTTTGAAACATTAATCCCAATTTCTCCCCAAGTTTGAGCCACAAAATTATAGTTATTACCATTAGCATCACACATAGTATTTACAATAGAAATTAAATTTTTCACAGATTCCGGATGCTCTATTGCAACTAATATCCCTCTGTCCGGTTTAATACCATCATATATCAATCCATCCCAGTACATCCTCAATTGATAAACATCTTTACTAGTTGTAGTTTCTTTTTTACCTTCATATATGGTAATTCCATTTGATGATTTACAATATAAATCTATGCGTACTTTATCTTTTTTATTTCCAGTACTTGTAAAAACATATAATTCCGTAGTAATGACTTTATTAGGATCCGGATTATACTTAAGCATATTATCCTTCAATTGTTCAAACAAATCTGTTTCATGATCTGCCATGGACACATCTTTTTCCGGCATACTCATGTTTGAACGAATCCATGAATATAAATTATCCAATCTAACATCACCTTCTCGCAGACCATTTTTGGATGTTCTTGTTTCCGGTAATGCATCCTTATTATCCGATTTTAAATTAATTGTAACTAACAAATAGTTATATGAATTATGCTTTTCTATACCCCATATTTCTTTAAACAGATTATAACATAGCATTCTTCCATTAATACGAATCTCTACGCCAGAGGAAGACATATTGCGTTTATAGTATTTTCTTACTGTTGAATTATCAAACTCCTTTCGTGTTGCTTTTTCATTAATCTTCCCAAATTTGTATTCAATTGTCACAGTTCCATTGCCCAAATTGAAATCTTGGCTACCTGAGCCTGGTCTAATATAATCATCCCAGTCTGGTTTTACTGCGCCCACTGCGCGATTGATTCTCTCACCATTTGCATCAATCATGTCAATAGTAATACTAACGCCATTTTCTTCTATCACTCCAGCATAGACAAATCCAATATCTTCGCATAATACATCTGCGATTGATTTAAAATTTGTCATTCCGCCTCTAATTCCACGCGCTATTGTCAAATACATCTCTCTAGTACATGTAAACTTAATTATCGTACCTGATCCATTTAATTTTCCTGGCCATTTTTTATCTCTACAAATAATGCCAGTAAAGCCATCTATTTTATACGGGGCAGAAATCTTTTTAAATAAACCATTCATATAATCTTCTTGTGTACGCGTATATATTTCCCACGTATCTAAAGTGACCCCCTATTCCTGCCCACAAATCTTCAACACAAGGATGATTTGAAATATTCATAATACTCTCCATGATTTTCTCCTTAATTATAGATTTTCTTTCGTGATTTTTATGTTACATTTCTCTAACTTTCATTTTACAGAAGTTGTAATCAATATATTATATAGTTACTTCCCATTTACCATATCGTTTTCCGTTTGCCCTACGAATAAAAATCTTGTCAAAACCGGTTGCATCATTCAGCATGTAAAAGACCTCCGATTCTGCTTAGCAGTTCCGCAGAAGCCGTGTTTGAAATCTCCAGCGAAAAGGAGTCCTCTCGAATGATCCCATCTGGTCTGAATGCAGCTGATAATCCAATGGATTGTTCAGGTATCCTTAATTCAACAAAATCAACCGATGGTTCTGCAGATACACTTACTGCTGGAAACGAGGAAGACTCTATTATAGAGATATAAGCCTCTTCACGTAGTCGACGTTGCCAATAAAAAAATGCCTTGTCAGAAATACCATGTTCTCTACACCAGGCTGTTTTACTCATTCTAAAGTGAACCCATTTGTCAAGACACTTTTTTAAAAAATTTAAGTTGGATTTCAGAAGGGATAATCCCATCCTTTTCTCCCTTGTTTACCCACTAAGTGTGGATATATGAGCTGTCAAGGGTGTGCTGCTGAGCAGCTTCCGAAGGAACCCTTTACAGCTCATATATCCGCGCTTACCCTTCTGGGAAGGGAGAGACAGGATAATTACCTGTCCCAGTAGACTTCCTTTGGCGTGCGATATTTTAGCCGTGAGTGCGGACGCTCATGATTATAAAAGTTCATGTAATTATTAATACCGATACGTGCATCTCTGGGTGTCTCATATGCATTTGGATACACATCCTCATATTTTACGGTTCTCCAGAGCCTTTCCACGAAAATATTATCGTAAGCGCGACCACGGTGATCCATACTGATTTTTGATCCGGCATCCAGAAAAATCTGTGTGAATTTTGGGCTCGTAAAATGACTTCCCTGATCAGAATTCATGATCTCAGGTTTGGATACCTTCAATGCTTTGTGGCTGGTATCCAGAACAAATCCTATTTCCATGGTATCACTCAGCTGCCAATGCAGCACAAACCGTGAGTACCAATCGATGATTGCCACCAAATAAAGCCAATCTGTTTTGACTGGTATATAGGTAATGTCAATGGACCAAACCTGATCAGGATGGTCGATTTTGAGCCCTTTCAGCAGGTAAGGATAAATTTTATTGGCCGGCTCCGGCTTGCTTGTATTTTGCCGTGGATATATGGCCTGTATGCCCATTTCCTGCATATGACGAAGGACTGCTTTGTGATTGATCAGATAATGCTCTTTTTCGTTAAGATACCAGCAAATGCGGCGGTATCCATACATCGGGTATCGGGTATAGATTTTGTCAATCATCTGCTTTATGTACAAATCCTCTCTAGAATGTGGAGCCGGCTGATAATAGAGCCCGCTTCTATTAAGTTCCAAAAGGCTGGCTTGTACGGAAATCGGAAGAGTCGATCCGTTCATCTCCACAAGCAGGCGGCGTTCCGGTACGCTAAGCTTAGAAACCAGATTTTTTTTTCAACCACTCATTCTGAGTGGTGAGTTTGCCAATCTGAGCATACAAATCGTTGATCTCGGCTTCGCGTGCTTTTTGAGCCTTACGTTCTTTTGATGAGTTGTCCTGGAACAGTGTATACAGTTGGGTTTCCGCTTCTCGCTTCCACTTTGAAAGCATGTTTGGATGAATATTGTTCTCAGCAGCAATCTCATTAATGGTACGCTCACCTCGAATTGCTTCAAGGACAAGTTTGGATTTTTCCTCTGGTGAATGTTGTTGTCTTGCCATAGTTGGACTCCTTTCGTTATAAAAATCATACGGGAAATCCAACTTAGAAACAATGATTTTTTTGTCTTAATTTATGGGTTCATTATATTCCACTAGCCAGACATTCTTTTATAATCTTAGTCCATTGTTCGCAACGGACTTTGTGAGTGATTCTATCCATGAGATAGCCCTCCTTGAAAAAACTTAGATTTTATAAAGGGATTATCTCATAAAAACTAGTGTTTGACACGGTACTCGCTATTGTATGTTTGCATAATGTCATATGTTGGAATCTCATAAGATGAATACTCCAGTCCACTATTTCCGCTGCTTCTTCTAAAAACACTTATGGCAGCTATTCCGATTGTAACCATCAAAACAACTGCCACAAAAGTAATCATGCTCTTATATGTCTTCAGCTTCTTCCAATCATTATTCTTTATATTTCCTCTAAAACTTCCTTGAGGGTTGGAAAATTTTTTTCATTCCATCACGTCACTCAGAATTTTTAAATAAAGAAACTTATCACTCCAACAATAATTGAAATTACAGAAATACCCATAAGAATCGTTGTTCTCTTGTTAAGTTCATCCTTCAGTTGTTTATTCTGATTATACAGATTTGAAATATTTGTCTTCTGCAAAGTATCGATAAATTCGAAATACTTAGTTGTAAGCTGGCTCTCACAATTCTTTATTTCATTCTGTGTTTGCTGAAGTGATACAATATACTTCCCTTGACTTTCAGAAAAAGCAGCATTTCTTTCTGCTAATAACTTATCAATATCAGCCTTTAATACATTATTTACTCTGATGTTATCTTCGACAATCTTTTTTGCAGACTCATCAAACTTATCTAAAGTAGAAGCAACCCCATCAGCATACATTTTCCCTTGTTGCTCTGCCTGGTCTGCAAGTGTCTGAATCTTCTGCTCAACATCTTTCAGTGCCTGTAAATATCTGCTCTGCTCATTTGCAAATGACTGTAATGCTCTGTCTACTTCAGCAGCAATGTCATTCTTAACTCTGTTATTGCTTGAAATATTCGCGTTTTCAATTGTATACGGAAGATTGTCTACCCGTGATATTAATGCAGATGACTGAATTCCAAACTCAGAGTTCTGCTGCTTAATCTGCTCCAACATCTTTTTTAACAACATCTGAAGCTCACTGGATGCTGCCACATTCTGCTGAAAAAGCTCTATATCTTTTTCTAATTCTTCTATTGATCCAAGCATATTTATCTCCTTATAAATCCGTTGAATTTTTCATTTGCTGCTCTAGCCATAACACCGTAGAAAAGCATATCTCTCGGTGACTTCTTATAAATGGCATCAACCACTTGTGATAATTTAAGACCGGTTATATTATTGCGGTCATCAATATATCTCAGATAGCTCCATTTCGCTTCATCTGTGCAAGACACATATAGTTCTGCCATTGTTAGCAAGAAATTTTTCTGTTCATCTTCATTCAATTTTCCCCAGAATCTTTCAATTCTGGTTGCATCAAATCTGCCTATACGACTCCAGTTACCAATAAAAAGTAAATAGTCAAGTTTATATGAATAGCTGTTACTGTTAATTCTTTCCAAATTAGACAAAGTATTCTTGCCAATTCCAGTAATAACCTGTTTAGACAATTCAGAAAACGTCATATTACTATAGTATTCTTCATCTTCCTTAATATGGATAAAAGGAAGCGTAAAGTAGTCTTCAATTTCTTCTGTAATCTTCAACGAATTACAATCTGTATTAGTCGTCAAAAACTCAAACACATCCAAGAACTGTTCCTTATGATGATATAGGAATTTTTCATAATACCAAGTCACATAGATTTTTAATATATCTTCTATCTTCTTAGCTTTCGATACTTTGAAAATACTCTCACGATCATTACCCATTGACGCAAAATAATCTCTTGAAGTCTTTCTCATTCTCTCAAGCATACTTGCATCATCAAGCATTACTATTCTATGTCCTCCTGAATCAGGCACCGAGCATATGTCAACTATAAGTTCTATCTCATCTGTTGCATCTATAACTCTATATGTGTACCAATCTTTTACATATCCAGTTACATACAGCATATAAATCAGCTGTTTATAGACCTCTATACCTTTTGCTGGATAATCTATGATGTACACCGTCTTTTTACCAGTATGAAAATCCGAATAAATATCAATCAAGCGATCATACAGAATATCACTGGTATCTGCCCCGCAATTAAGTTTATGATATACATCAGCATAATCATTGTTCATTTCATTTAAAATTTGTGGAAGGTTGTCAATAACCGTTTCACGTTTCAACAAATACGCCGGAATATTCTCCTCTGATGGTTTCAGATATACCACATAAGAGGTTACTCTCTCTTCTGCGCGTCCAGCTCTTCCGATTTCCTGTACAAATTCATTCTTCGATACTGGCATTCCAAAATGTACTGTGCAGTTAACATTTGGAAGGTTAATACCTATCCCCAGTTCATCGCTTGCCACAAGAATTCGACACAGTCCCTCTGCAAATTGTGCATAAGACTCAGATTTGTCACTTGTAAACACATCTGCTTCGTATCCGATAGCGTCCGCCACCATCTCTGATATCTCATCACTCTTGGTAAACACAATAGCTCTTTCATTTCTATGAACTATATCATTTGCTATTAAACGTACCTGTTCTAACATTTCCTCAGTAGTGTCTACCTCTCTGAAATTATAACGGACATTGTTCTTTTCAAATAAAACCGGAGAAAAAAAATTCTTAAACGGTATATCCAACTGCTTCTGAATATCCTGAGCAACCGTATAATTTGCTGTTGCTGTAAAACCTAAATATCTGGCATCATCCAGATATTTACTCATATTCTTTGAGAGCATAAGATATTCTGGTCTGAAGTCATGTCCCCAATTCGACAAGCAATGTATCTCATCAAGCACCACATATGATATTTCCTTCTTCCAACGCTTAAACACCCCAAAAAGATTTCTATTTTGAAATGTTGCCGGAGTAAGAAACATAAGATTTGCACCTGGCTTAAAAAATGAGAAATCATTTCCGCTTCTCAAATCTAAATGAGTAACATTATCAAAATGATGGAATTTTCTTAAATTTCTTATCTGGTCTTTAATTAGAATATCTGTAGGCGATACAACAAATACTACCTGTGGTTGCAGCAAACAAGCAAAGTAATAAATCAAAGATTTACCACTTCCTGTAGGCATAATACATACCGCATGTCCATCGGAGTTCATCATCGAGCATAACGCATCAAACTGTCCTTTCTTAAATGAAGTAAACGGAGATATTTCTCTCAATACAAATTCGAGGTCTGCTCTATTCGATTTATCAAGTCTGTATTTTATTCTGCTTCCGTATCTAATTCTTCTTCGTAATCCCTGATTGCTAGTATAATTCTCGACATAATAATCAGCCTTTGAATCAACCGATATACTTTTCCCTTTTGAATCCTCTATAACTTTGATAGAGCAAATAGAAGACCTGGTTAATCTTCCAAATACAGCCAAATATTCGTTCAGGATATCCTGCGCTGCGGTAACTTCATCCTTATCTCCTAGAATATTAAGTTTGAGAATAGTCTCTCCCTCTGGCTTCAATAAATCAAGCAGAATCATGATATATCTATAGACATGACCATAATTCAATTCATGGTTAAAAGGATGGTTCTTCATATACTGGGGATATGCATCCTTCGTAATATGTGAATCTCGTATCAGGAAGTTATATACCAAAGCATGAACACTTGGAAACGGATTATAATCGTTCAGATCTTCATGATTAGTTCCTTTTACGATAAAACCAAAGTCACCATTTCCTACTCCGCAAGGGATACCTCTTACCAAACTTCCTTGTGAGAGATCTAAATTGATGTATCTGTCATAGTTATCATAATCTATGCTCAGTTCACCAGCTTGTTCCTCAGCAAGCTTTTGCTCTTGCTCCTTTCGCTTCTTTTCCTGATTCTGTGCCTGTTCTTTTTGGGCTCTCTCTTCTTTTTGTTCAATCTCTTTCTGCTTCTTTTCACCAAGATATTTCTTATACTCAGCTATGACTTTTTTACTGCAAATTTTGACCCATTCATTTATTGCCTCAGCAGCCTTCATCTCCTGCATGTCATGCAATGTTACCAGACGATTAATCAACTTTTTCTTCTCAAAATCAGAATCCTTTCCGTTGACAAGTGCTTCAAGCACACCTACTTCATAGGCTTTCATCATTCTATTAATTCTTCCCACATCATTTGCATAAGAATCAGAGAACACACTTTTCAGTTTTTTCTCATCATCCAAAATATCAGAGCGACTAATAAATATCTGCGTTAAGTTCTCCACCTTAATGCCTCCTTGTTTTTAATCCTGCCTATTCTTCAGGTGTAACAGCAGTTGAAGTCTCTATATCTTCCTCTGTTTCCACATTAGCGTCAGGTTGCTCTGTCATTTGAGATACTTTTGCTATCTGCTCAGCAATGGAAACTGTCTTTTCTGAAATTACAATCATATTTTGCGGTTCAGATACTGTTTTTTCTTCTGGCACACTCACTTCCGTTTCCTCTGCCGTTGAAGATTGTTCTGAAACAACGTTCTGAGCTTCTATTCCAGTCACCTCATTATTTGCTTCAAAGACCTCTTCTGTATTTTCAGCACAAAATGAACTCTCAATATATTCTGCAACAATAGCTTCTTGAACTGCTGTATCTTCTTCCACCTTTACTATAACGCTGGTATCTGTTGCAGCGACTTCTGCCATTCCAGGTTCACACTGACCAATCACATTTAGTATTCTAAGCTTCAGATTATCTATTTTTCTCTGAAGAATTAATATCTCTTCATCCATCTGAGCCATATTGACTCTCAATTCATTAATCTGGTTATATATTTGATGCTCCAAAGGAGTTCTGATTCTTGGACGCATCATTGCAGATAATTGGGATGTCAAAGCCTTCTCTTTTTCTTCATTTACCGATGCTATGTGATGTTTCTCTTTGAGTTGATTTTCCAAATTGAACAACTCAGTCTGTGCGTTAAATACAGGAGCCAGTTCTGTCACTCTCTGAATATCCATAATCAGAGCTATTGACACATCATCACCACTGCCTCTTTTGGTAAGAACTGGCAAATACTCTTTTATCTCAGACTTTCCTACTTCAATTCCATGCTCAACAAATATCTTCACAATAGATCTGTATAATGCATACATCTCTTCGACATTGGCATAAGAATCATCAATTCCATCAGAACCGCAGAATACGGCTGATGGCATTTCCTCTGTTACGAAAAATCGGAACTCATCCGATGCATCGCTATCACAGATTGATGTTGTCACATTCATCTGACAATTATCATCCCATGGAATAGGTTCAGAAATCAAGCCATTCTGGTCGATGACAACACACTTTCCATCGCCTATCTGCATACCAAAAGAAAACTTCTTCGTAACAACATAAGCAATCAATGTACAGCCATATGCCTTTTCTGCTCTTCTCTCACCAATATTTTCAGGCATATATCTCTTTTTGTACTTTTCTGAAACATTCGCCATCTCAGATTCCAGAAATGGATTTTCTTTAACATCCTTCTCAACGAATTCACGCCACTTCATAAGAATATTTCTTGAAAGATATTGAAGAAGATGCGTTTCGTTGATTTTTGTATGTAAAAGCTTGTCTATAAGCTCATTGCTTTCCTTTTCACTTATCTCTAAATCCCCAGGATTAGGATTATATATCTTTCCAACAAAAGCCTTAATTTGTTCGATTGCGGTATCTACTGCGAACCTAGATCCTCTATCTGTACGGGGATAGTTATTGCTTCCGTGTCCATCTGCAACAACGCAAATATGCATTTGGTCGTCATTATAAAAACCAGATGCATCTTCACATACTTTGCTTGGCTCTGCTTTTATATGGTTATATCCCGTTTCTGTCGCAGCGAACGAAAATATATTATCGGTCATATGTGCCTCGCCTCCTGCTATATAATAAGGACTGCCTACCACTAGGCAAGCAGTCCCATACTTACAATTAGTCCCATTCACCCCAATCATTATCATCTGCACTTACTGGTGCACCATTATCTTCATCAACATCCTTAACAACTGCTGATACAATATCTGCTGAATCCTGATCTGGTGAAGTTACTGTATCTGAAGAAGCTTTACTATGGCTCTGGAATTCAGATGCGCGAACACTTACCTTGTGAATCATCTTCTTAAGGGTAGCAGTATCTTTTGCATCAAGAATAGCCTCTGAATTTCCAGTAAACTGTGCAAGTACAGATCTATCAGATCCGCTTTCAATATCAATAGCAATCTTAATTGCATGCTTAAACCAGTTGTTCTCTTTAATCTTATTTAAGCCAACTTCCCAATTATCAGTAGGGCCACCATCACTCAGCAATAAAATTACTGGTGCATATGCTCCTGTCTGAGAATTAAGATACTCATTTCTTGAGAGCTTTTTATCTAATTCTAATAATGCTACACCGAACTCAGTCATTCCTCCTGCTTGAAGGTCATTCCAAATGATATCATCAAGACCTACCGGACCAGATGCCGGAGTAACCCATGAACATCCACTTGAAAACTGAAGGATTGCAACCTTAATTTCCGCATCATCATTCGCTGCAGCAACCTCCTTAAGAAGAGGGATACATTCTTCCATAGCTGCATTTACAGTTCCGATTCTTGATCCACCCATACTAGCGGATGTATCTACCAAATAAAATAAAGTCATTACCTTTCGAGGTGATGGTGTGATTTCTTCTAACAGTGACATTTTTGCTTCCTCCTATTAAATAATCTTTCCTGCATCTTTTGGATTGGTTGTACACTCAATCGTGAAATCCTTTTTTACAGGGACTACTGCGCCAGGAGCCAATGGTTTCTGGCTTCCGTCTGGAAGGTTTACCTTCCAACTCAATGTGCTGAGATTCTTGATACCAAATACATTAGGATTACTTGGATTAGCGATAATTTCTCCAAGCTTTGTCTCTACATCATTTTGTGATGAATCTGCATGCCACATCATGAGTTTTGTTCCCGGATAAAGAGGTACTGTTACTGTACTGAACTGTATCGCATTAGGAACCATTATTTTCTTCTTACATTCAATACATGTATTTCCTCCCTGCTGTGTAATAAATGTTTCCTGCTTACAGTGAGGACACTTTACAATATTTGCCTTGAATCTGAAGAATACATCTAACCACTCTTTCTCAATTACTCTTGGAGCCTTCTTAAGCATTACATCTGAACTGAATGCTCTAATGAAGAGGTCTTTGATATATTGAGGATAAACTGGCCAGAATGTTTTTAAGTTTTTGTCTGTTCCCGGAACCGGTCTGTTTCTATCATCATTTGGATCTAAAACAAATACTGGCTCCTCTCCGTAGTATCTTCTCTCCAGTTCTTTTGTCATACATGGAGGCGTAGATCTCTTTCCTTCCAATGGATGGTTAATGAACAACAGTCTGAAAAGAATTACTGCGAGTGAAAATCTATCAGATTGCTTGTCCGGATCATTCTTTCCTGTAACAACTTCTGGAGCCATATATCTTTGCTTACCAAGAATTCCAAGGTTTACACCAAATGGTGAAACATTGTCGTTATCACAAATAAGAACCTTTCCGTTTTCAGGATTAATAAAGAAGTTTCCATTATTGATATCCTGATAGCTATATCCACTGTTATGTAATTCTCTAAATGCCTGAATAATGTTTATTGCCGCATCTGCAATTGCATTAAAGGACTTAAATCTAACCTGCTTCTGCTTCTTTGAACCAACAAAGAATTCTGTCAACTCATAGTATCCTGCAGGTCTTACCTCCATGATGTAGCCAAACACACCTGCATGTACTTCTGTAATACCAAGAGGCCAGAGGAAGTCTTTTGTAGGAGCACCTTTTTGGATGTTATTTTCAAGATTCTGATAGAACTCCTTCTCTTTTCCTTTGAAAACATCCTTGTGATACCACTTCAAAGCATATTCTTTTCCATTGTAGGAAACCTTGTAAACCGTTCCCTGTCCGCCAGAGCCAAACTCAGCTAAAACCTTAGCCTCTCCGCCGTATTTCATTTTGACTGTATCGCCAACTTTTAATGATCCCATGATTTCCTCCTCAACCTATCGTTTTGATGCATCCTTGATAGGAATGCCCTCATTTCTTGCATATTCAAGTCCCTTGCTACCTGCATAACAATAAATTGTTAATTTCGGATTATTGTTGTCCGAATACCAACCGTTTCTTCTTCTATCATATGGAGAATGATACTCGTGCAAATTAAATACTTCTTTTCCAATATCAGTCAACGTACTCGGTAGCGTTATTTCTGTCATTGCACTACAATTTTCGAAAACATTATTTTCAATTGCATACAGCCCCTCGTTAAGCTGGACATTTTTCAACATTCCGCATGAACAAAAAGCATATTCAAGAATTTTTGTCACCTTAACAGGCAATGTGATTTCTTGCAACTTTGAGCATCCAAAAAATGCAAACTCTCCAATAGTTTTTAATTCATCAGGCAATAGCACTTTCTTTAATGTTGAACAGCTACTAAACGTCCTTGACTTTATCTCAGTAATACCGTTTGGTAAATCAATTTCTTCCAGAGAAGAGCAACCACTAAACGTTTCCTTTCCCAAATATGTTAATCCTGTCGGAAGTATAATATGCCCTATTGTAGTCTGAGCAAACACTCCTTCGTTTTCCATACTCATTAGATAGCTAAACCTATCTGTTTTCGAACTGTCTTCTTTGGAACCAATTCTTTTCAGTGTACTAGGCAAAATTACTTCCTTTAACATTGGACACTCAGCAAATGCCCCATTTTCGATATATGTAATTCCCTCTGCTATAATTATCTTTTCAACAGATTTGCATGCTTTATATGCATCTTTTCCAATCCCAACAACTTTTTTCCGATCAATTGTGCTTGGTACAGTCAGCTCTTTCTCATCAAATCCTTTAAACTTAATTATTTCAACACTATCTGCATCTACTGATTTAAGATCAAAATAAAAAGCGGAGCCGGCCACATTTTGTACAGACTGAGCTCCAATAGTGGCATGTTTTATTGGTCGAGGCTGTGGATTTGCATTTGCTCCGCTACTCAGCAAAATGCTTGGTTTATGTATTTTTGCAGCAGTACCTACACCAATACACTGGTCTATCCAAGCATCAAGTCCTTCCATTACATACTTTTCTTGTAAGCCATAATCGTTCACTATTCTTTGTACATAAGCAGCATACTGAGAATCAGTAATTGCCCCTGCTCTTCTAATCTCACGCGGCACCCCACTCTCATACACATCTAACAGTACATTCATTTCTCTTGTTTGCCCTGGATATAAATCCAAAATAACCGCTCTCATTAATGAACGACTTTGCAAACAATCCTTTGAATATCCTATTACTTTACTTAAATCAATCATTATAGTATTCCTCTCTTAATGCACCATCTGCAGCACCATAGTCATGAGCTGTGACTGAGGCATCATCAAATTTATAGTCTGGCTTCCAAACTGTAATGCAACTGCATCTGTATAAGGAATAATCGCCGTCAAGTTCTTAATTTTCTTTTCAAATCCATGCTCAGGCGCAACAAAGATAATTCTTTCATTAGTAACAAAAACAACGCCCTCTTTGAACTCGAACCATTCCTGATCAATTGGTCTGGTCGTTCCGTGCATATTATGCATTGTCCAGTTCTTGGTTACTTTGTAGCTGCTTCCGCCACGTCTGCTTGAATATGATCTTTCCTTCTGCTTAACTGCCAAAGCAGCTTTGTCCATAAAATGACAGGTTTCATTTTGTCCTAACATAATCGTTGAAGGATTAAATTTAGGAAGCTGTCCAGTCATAATTTCATTTGATATACGCTGCGGAACCAAACTTTGTAATTGAGGTGCGTCTTCACTTAGACGAATTCCAAATAAAGAAGCAACGAATCTACTTCCTTTTCCTGCCATATCATCACCTACGCTTCTTTAGCGTTCTTTCTCCAATTCTTATACTCACCGGTAGTTACTCTGCCATCCTTTGGCTTCTCAGCATCCGCCGGTATCGCCCAATCCCTTCCGAATTTTTTTGCGCCTTCTATTCGTCCTTCAGCGCACATCCTTTGTACTCGTCTAGGAGTTATATTCCAATTTTCTGCTACTTCTTTTATCGTCAAAAATTCGTTCATCTAGAATCCTACCTTCAAACTAAAAAGAGCATCTGAATATAGTACTTCCAGCTATACTCAAATGCTTCTACTGTAACTGGCTACCATTTTATAGGTCCTATAGCTTTGCGTCACAAGCTTTCGCTTGCTTTGCCTAAAAATGTATGAAGCTATAAATTATCATATACTTCTTGACGAACTTTGTCAATAGTTACTATTTTTTCGAAGCATTTTCTTCATAATATTGTGATTTTTTACATATATTATTTACTTAAGCACGAAATCAGGCTGAATATGTCGCGGAAAAAGCGACATTTCAACCTGATAGTTATTGTATCACTGCTCAGGCAATCTTGCATGCCATCAAATCAATGCCATATGGACTCTTCATCCAGGTTCCACTTGCATTTTTAATAGTGACTTGTCCGGCTCCCAACATGTCTGAAAAAGAATAACTCTTGGTACTCTATTCTCAATCAGCTTCTTCCTTCCACTAGACATCCTTTTCATTTTCCGATGAATTTCTGGTTCACCCAACGCAGCTCTGTCGATAAATATTTCGCCATCTTCCATCTTTTTCATTTTTCCCCAGTCATCATTATTTACATTATAACAACAATAACTGTAAATGAGCATGGTATCATCCGCAGCTATTAGATTCATATATCCACCGATTTCTCTGCTCATATTGATCATCCTTCCAATCTGTGGTTAATCTTTCTGGTTCTTCTTTTTTCTATATTACTTTCGAATGCTGTTCAAAAATCTGCACTTCCAAAAAAGCTGGTAGCTCCATCGGCCACTAGCTCATTAATCGTTATTTTAAGAGGTCAATAACAGTATTGAATGTGTAAAAAGAATAAATCACACTCAACAACTAAATGATTTTTCCCCCCTACCGTTTTTCTTATGCTCTTCAATCTCCTCTGCCCAGTTACCATCAAATACTTCTTCCATGCTTTCCGCCTGTACTGCTTTTGACACCGCCCTACCCACGGCTTTGAAATTAATAGCAACACCTTCCGGGTCATTTTCATATGTCACAGAACGGTTACGGGCAATACCGATTCTTTCCGCTTCTTTCCCTGCATCAATGTTGGCACCAAGGAATAAGAATTCCCATCCACACTCTTTTTTTGCACTGATCATTCTCCGGATCTGTTCATATGTAAAATTTTCACTGGAATTTTCCAATCCATCCGTAGTAATAACGAAAATAACTTTTCCGGCTTTGTGTGCTTCCGGAAGATGTTTCTGGACATTATCGATCTTTTCAATAGCAGCTCCCACTGCATCCAGCAGTGCCGTACAGCCCCGGACATAGTATTCTTTTTCTGTCAACGGCTCAATAATCTCAATTGGAAACCGATCATGAATGATCTCCACCTGATCATCAAACAGCACCGTTGTAACATTTACTTGCTTCCCTTCAGATTTCTGTCTCGCAATCATTCCATTAAATCCACCAATAGTATCTGTCTCCAGTCCTCCCATGGAACCACTTCTGTCCAAAATAAAAACCAACTCTGTTAATCCTGTATTCATGTGATTACCTCCTTCTTGACCCTGTTTTACAGGTCATAATGGCATCCCTTGTGGGATTACCTCCTTCCATCGTTCATAATCACATTTTATATACAGAACCAACTGAGTTGGTCGCATACCAGGCGACAATTATTTCGCCATTTAATATTATTGTAAATATCTTTATACTATATCGGAATTCCTCTCGTAATTTCTTTCTTCACCTCAAATTATTCACAATGATCAACTAAAGTTTCATACTATCTATTTCTTGATTATATTCCTTTCCTCTAACCATTTTGTAAGCACATCGTGTATTTTCATGGCATCTTCCGTTGTTATAGATTGAATTTCTAACAAATCCTCTGGTGATCTTTTGCAAAGTTCTCCTATAGTCTCAATGTTCTGCTGTCTCAACTTCATCCGTAACACATAATCCAGATCCAACACGTATAATTTCATATTCCCCCATGTTCCGTTAAAATATGGGCTGCACGCCTCCCATCCACATCTTGCCATAAAATCTGCGTAGTCATCTCGTAAACCTAGATTTTCATCTATAAACTTTCTACAATCTGCAATCGTTTTAGCAGTTCCACTTTCAATATACCTAAAATAATTCAGTTGCCTAAGTGCAATAATTTGTTTTGCCTCTAGCGGAAACAGTATAGCTTTCACTTCCGGAAAATTCGTATTCCAGTACCAGTCGTCTCTCTCATTTTGCTTTTCTTTTTCATTGTAATATAAATATGCCTCTTTGAATAAGCGAACAAATTCTTCTTGACCCAACTCTTCTCTAAGTCGTTTTTTGAATTGCTCTGTATCATTGCCGTTATCTGAAAGAATAATTTCGCTTGTAATCTCACTGATAAATTCATTTATAATATCAGCGTGAGATTCTCCATACAGTTCCATAAGATGATTCACTTCATTACTTTCGAAAAATCTTACACATCTTGCATTCCGAAAATCATAGAATGGACTGACTAATGAGAATATTCTTGTCATAATGCTTGAAGAAACATTATCTGCCGAAAAGTAGCTATGCTTCTTTGAAGGATGAATATACTTGTTCCTGATTCCCATTGCGTAACCAAAATGGTATTCATTAGAATATAAATGCTTCTTTACATACTCTAAATCTTCCCGCGACATTCTGCGTACACAATCCAAAGCAATATCGTACAACCATTTTCCATATTCCCCTTCCCCAGCAAGTTTTAGACCTTTATCATATACTCTTATTGCCTTGTCTGCCCTTGCGCTATAACGAATTACAATTTCTTCATCCTCTTGTATATACACGTATTCATCTATATACACTAAAAGTTCATTCCATTCCTTCATCTTTTCCTCCACAATTGCCTTTTACCATTCGACTAATTAACCAAATACCGGCTGCCCATAAGCATACAGTACATCATTGATCTCAAACATATCATAGATTTTATTCTGCAAAAAATATGCCACTATAATATCTGTTTTGGAACTTCTGGATAATGCAAACCCGGCACTGCGGAGCAGATCCTTTGCTTCGTCCAAGGATAACTCCAATGCTATTGTAAACGCCAGTACCGTTTTCTTATTTGGGGCATAGTTGATATCTTTCCGTATCTTTGAGAAATGCCTCCGGTCAACATAGGCTTTTGTATAAACTTCAGAATCTGTCAATCCTCTCTCATCAATCATACGAAGAAGACGCTGAGAAAATGTCTCTTCCATCTGATTCATCAGATCATCTATGTTCCGGTTCGTCGCCATTGTCTGCGACATTTCTTTGGTAATCTTCGTTTTTTTCATGCTGCTCACATCAAATTCCGCTGGAGCAGACATATCTGTCTCATAGTCAGCAGGTGCTTCCTGCTTCTTCTGTTCCTTTCTCTTTTTTCGGAAGCTTGTTATTTTATCAAAAATGGATTTCATTTCTTCATCCATCCTAATATCATCTGTCCCTGGCTCATAGTATTTATCTATGTACTTTCCAACTTCCTCAATCAATTCTTTGTTTGCCATATTCTCCGCCACCTTCATGTACATAATTATTTCTAACTCAACTACACTGTAACATTTTCCAGACCCTTTATAGTCGCATAACAGGCGACATCTTTATCAAATATTCGCCTACGGCTTAATATTTTTCGTACATACTACACACCATCCCGGTTCACACTTCCAATTGAAGTTTTACAGCACGCACAATGTAAGATTATTTTACCAGATGACTTTTCCTTTAACAACGCCTCTCATACATGAATTATTTCCACATCCGGATACATGAAATCAACGAGATATGATTCTTTCCTTTTTAGTTCAGTTCCATCACTTTGATTATTTTTAATATCACCTGTAAAACGAAATAGTTTAGGATGGAAATAGCATAATGTAAAGCGTATAACATACTATGGGTTGTTTTTTCCAAGTGTTTTCCAAGTCATCTTAACTTGTCACCCTTATGTATTTTTTGCCACCTTTACCTGACATTCTTATGCATTCTTTTGTCACCTTTACCTGACATTCTTTCTGCATTCAATAAAGCTGCCACCTTTACCTGGTATTCTTTCTGCTTTCTTTTGTCACCTTTACCTGACTTACTTTCTGCATTCAATAAAGCTGCCACCTTTACTTGGTATTCTTTCTGCTTTCTTTTTGTCACCTTAATCTGACATTTTTCTGCATTCAATAAAGTTGCCACCTTTACCTGACATTCTTATGCATTTTTTGTGTCATCTTAACCTGACATTTTTTCTGCATTCAATAAAACTTCCACCTTTACCTGGTATTCTTATGCATTTTTTGTGTCATCTTTACCTGACATTCTTTCTGCATTCAATATAGCTTCCACCTTTACCTGGTATTCTTTCTGCTTTCTTTTTGTCACCTTAATCTGACATTCTTTCTGCATTCAATATAGTTGCCACCTTTACCTGACATTCTTATGCATTCTTTGTGTCATCTTAACCTGACTTACTTTCTGCTTTCAATAGAGTTGCCACCTTTACCTGACATTCTTATGCATTCTTTTGTCACCTTTACCTGACTTACTTTCTGCTTTCAATAAAGCTGCCACCTTTACCTGGTATTCTTTCTGCTTTCTTTTTGTCACCTTAATCTGACATTCTTTCTGCATTCAATATAGTTGCCACCTTAACCTGACATTCTTATGCATTCTTTGTGTCATCTTAACCTGACATATTTTTATCCATTAGCTTAACAGTTATATAATATCTGAGCCATTCTATGAGATTCTTTCGTGTTCCATTTTTAGGATCATTCCTTTATTTAGCAATTATTCTGCCAGCATATTACATTGATCTTTTTGCTACCATTTCAAATCACATGGTATCAATATAACTTTTAATTGTATATATATACATTTTATTTTCTCGCTTTCTTGCGAAATATATGATTCTTTATTGATTTTTTTTAATATACCTATTATTAACCACTTTTTCCCAGTTGGAAAAGGAATTTTTAATGCGTATAACATACTATGTATCAGTTTTTCCAACCCTTTTCCAACCCTTTTCCAACCCTTTTCCAAGTGCATTGTTATTTGACCTTTTTTATCATATTAGAATTGTAAAAATAAAAAGAAGGAATATATAATATGGCTTATTGTTTTATGCATATTCAAAAAGTACAATCGTACGATACCTTAACATCTATGTACAATCACAACTATTGCATTGCCGATGTTAAAAATGCGGACAAAGAGAAAGAATCTCTTAACGAAGCAATCATCCGCCTCCCAAACGGGAAGACATACAATGATGTCTGTCGTGAACGAAATCAAAGAGATTGTGACAGCCTTTTCCAGGTCTGCTTTTATAAATGTTGATGAGTGAAAGAAAGCAAACGAAAAATGATTTAAGGGAACACTTAATAAAGCTCCTGATGGCAAGAGCCATGTAATCAGTATGGTATATCATGCCGATGAAACCTCTGCCAATCAGGAATACCAGATGGTTCTTCTTTCCGATCAAGGATCCGTTTATACTTCAAAGGCATTTAACGATCTTCTTCCAATGTATGTGACAAAATCCATGTCCAGAGCAGGAACTCCTACCGATAATAGCGCAATGGAATCCATCAATGGCTGGATCAAAGCAGAGCTTTTTCTGAATTTTCATGTCACAGGGGAACAACCTATTCATGAAAAAGTAGATAAATATATCAAGATCTTCAATGAAGAATGTCCGACGGATGACAAATCAAATCTGTTCATGAGTTCATACCGTCAGCGAAAGCTGTGCAGCGTTTCTTGGAGCGATGTCAAGGGTGTCGTACGGCTTGTGTAGTCTTACGATGTAACTGAATAATATTTTGAAATTCGTGTCCAAAATTTGTTGACTAGTGCAATGTGTTATTCTTTTGCACTGTTGATACCTCCTTTACGTGGTATGTTTTTGCATTTATAACCATCTTTACTTGACATTCTTTCTGTGTCACTCTGTCGCTTTTTAGTGCCATCTTTACGTGCCATTTTTACTTGCGCCAGATGTGGTTTTGGGGTTTACACTGGAGGATTTTCCATTTTAGCAGCTAAGAACACATTCCATGTGGTTCCTTTATGATCCATTTTAGGCTTATTTTGGGATTATTACTCTACCATCGTATGCATTGTCCTTGCAACATTTTTGTTTCTCATGACATTTATATTATTTGGGAAGACGCATATTTATACTGTATATTTATCATTTTATTTTCCCGCTTTCTTAAGAAATCTATGATTTTCTATTGATTATTTTTAATATACCTATTTTTGTGTGCTTTTTCCCAGTTGGAAAAGGAATTTTTAATGTGTATAACATACTATGCATCAGTTTTTCCAACCCTTTTCCAAGTCTTTTCCAACCCTTTTCCAACCCTTTTCCAACTGCGTTTTTGTTTGACCTTTTTTATCATATTATAATCGAAAAAATAAAAAGAAGGAATATATAATATGGCTTATTGTTTTATGCATATTCAAAAAGTAAAATCGTACGATACCTTAACATCAAAGTTCAATCACAACTACCGCATTGCCGATGTAAAAAATGCGGACAAAGAGAAAGAATCTCTTAACGAAGCAATCATCCGCCTCCCAAACGGGAAGACATACAATGATGTCTGTCGTGAATAAAATCAAAGAGATTGTGACAGCCTTTTCCAGGTCTGCTTTTATAAATGTTGATGAGTGAAAGAAAACAAACGAAAAATGGTTTAAGGGAAGTAAGTCATGCGCTTCCTGTTCCGTGCAGTCATTTAGCGTGGTTAGGAGCTTTTGTTAGAATCTACACCCGCACTTTGGACAATACTCAAAGTCCTCCATCGTTTCATAACCGCAATTTCTGCATTTCTTATACAAATAGCCATGATTTCCGTATTCGGTTCTGGTAAGATATTCTGGAATGATTTCTACATTTTCTCCGCGTAAAATTCTTTTACCAATTTCCGGATTCAGCTCATATACCACATTGCAGCAGCTTGTCTGAACATAGAACCGCTTATTCCACTTTAAACACGGAATAAAAAATAAAGACAAAACTGTGTATGTCATGAACACCTGATATCTTCCGTACTTTCCACAAACATTACATAGTATCGTCTGTGTAAAATCCAAATCCTTTCTTCCATTTGTGATACCCATCATAAAAAACATCTTGTATTTCCTTTCCTAAAACAAATCCAGCATATTATCCAGATATACTGCTTCCCGAACATGTATATGATACTCTGGCTTTGTCATATAATAGAGCAAAAATTCCAGAATCAATGCACTTCCAAGTCCCCGTCCTTCGATTTTAAAATTCGAAAATCCCATCGGTAGATAGACATTTTTGATATCTTCTATTCCAATAAATCCAGGACTCTCCATAGCTTTTGAAAATCGATAACCCTCGTTTACTTCAGGAGCAGTACATTGAAAGTCAGTACTGTTTTCTCCAAGAGATTTACGACTAACCGATTCATAACACCGCTTCCTGTCTTTACATCCAAAAAAACAGCATTCATTGCACAGAAATTCTACTTTATCTTTTTCCGATTCGGATAATGAATTCAAGTTCTCAAAATCTTTATTTAATCGAAAATCAGGAACTGCATAAAGAAAATCATCCCGCTTTACTTCATTCAGGAATGCCTGAAAATCCGTCAAAACCTTAGTTGTAGATGAGACAAAATAAAAATTGGGATAATTCGTTTTCAAATAATCCAACAGTAATTCCGAATGAATAATGACACCATTTCGTGTTTTATTATTTCTTCCAAATATCTTACACAAAGAATTGCATTTCTTGTCTGAAAGATGTTCTTTCCTTAGTAAAGAATTACTAAAAGTCAATCTCGCTGAAATCCTGTACTCTTCCATCAGAGCCAGAACATCTACCGGATCATGATCACCATATCCTACACGTCCTCCACCCCAGACACAATCTGCCGGAGCTCCATATATAGATCCAATCTCACACCAGTCATAAAAGTATTCTCTATGCTCACGATACAATCGGAGAAATTCCCGATATAAGTCATAAAACTCAAACAAACCCGGAAGGTGAAAGTATGCGATATATGCCTTATCCTTTTTCATTTTCACATTACTGTCTTTCATTTTTTGCCTTCAATTCTCTTACAAATAAAAATAAAATAATTCAATGCTGTAAAATGTAATTTATCATTTTACAGCTATAAAAAGAATAGCACTAGTTCACTCCTGTGACAAGCAGATAACAAAATAACAATAACAGAGGTATTTGAATGGTCAGATGAATTTAATAAGGCAGTATGAATGATACACAACTGTAAATCCAAACTGCCTTAATCGGGTAAAAGTATATAAATATATTAAGAATAACAGAGTTATTCAAAATACCATTTTCATGAATGATATCATAACAGGAATTCAATTAGTGAGTAAAACAAGCTTATCAGTTTATTCTGCATAACATACCATAAGATAAGAACCTTCCAGAATATCATACGAATCCAGATTATTAATATCTTTGAGAACATTAACATATTCTGCAACAGAGTCATAGCGGTCAT
>NZ_JBNPMZ010000030.1:0-25938 GCF_050314255.1 Sporofaciens sp. SGI.106 | reverse complement strand
TACTGATAATGGTTCCGTCAACATCTACTACCAGAGTGCCATTATAAACGGCATACAGGAAGCCATCTAAAATGGAAGCAACCATCTGATGTTGCCAGCCGTCATCTCCGGTAAATGCAACTATGTAAATGTCGGTGCCAGAATTATCGGGACTGCGAGAATAAGTAGGGTCTAAGGAATATTGTTTATACATAGGACTATTTTTATCATTGCCATAAAAACCTGTTCCCTGAGTGATTTCATTCTTTTTATTCTTGAATGAGGTTAGTCTGGAAACGCCTTGAGATGCACAAACGCCTTCTTTATCACTGGTGCTATAGAAAACTGTTCTGAGAGCAGAACAGGCATACGGTGCAAATTTACCAATGCCAAAAGATCCGCCATGACTGCCGGATTTATCGGATGCACCTGAAGATTTTGTTAAATTACACCAAGGGGAATTATATTCTTCACGAGATCCAACAAGACCGGAGGTGTTAAAATCACTGATTCTTAGGCAAGTGACTGATGGTTTATGAATAACATCAAGCGCCTGTTTAAAAAATGTTTTGGCTTTGGTGGATTTTTGTTGTGACCAAAAATCCAAAGCATGTTTAAGAGCATCTTCTAAGCTACTGTAATCAGGAGTTTTACGAGGGTCTATTTCAAACATTTTGAATTCGATACGAGTAGGCTTGCCGTTATTGAGTGCTGCATCCAATGAGTTCTGGCATATTTCTCTTGCTAAAGACTTGATCGGAGTGCCTTTGAAAGTTTCAACGCCAGAATCTGCAATACCAAAAATCTGACCGTAGTTATTTGAAGGAAAGTTCCATTTCTGCGTAAGATTGAACATATCTCTCACCTCTTGTGTTTGCTCAGGGTAAATCTGGTTGATTTTTCAGATTCTACCTTTGTAAATTTCTTTTTAGCTTCTTGCAGTACCTGTTCGATTGCTTGGAAAATCTCCTCAACTTCATCTTGTGTATATTCGTAAACAGAAGTGTTTGAACAATTGCCAAGGAGCTGTATAGTATCAATTATTTTATTTGTTCTGGCTTCGGCAAGTCTAACGAATTTGTCGTGCTTGCTTTCTTTTGCCTGCTTTTTCATAGGGAATCCTCCTTCCTATTTGAGTATATAGTAGCACTTTGGGTTTTAATGGTTAATAATATATTTAAAATAATATATAATAATTTAAATATATTATATATTATTTTAAAATAAAAAGTGAAAAATAAGGGAATATTTTTCAAATAATTTTAACTGATGTAATTTTATGAACGCATTAAGGGAAAATAAGGGAGATGTTAAAAATTGCATTGAATATCTATAAAGTGTTGCGTAAAATGTGTTTTTAAGGGTCTTGGCTATACGGTGCATAGCACTCTTGATCAATAATTGAAAATCCTTGTATGGGAATTTGCTATATCCTTAAAGGATACGTCTTTGTTTGATTTATTTAGGGTGTATTATTTTGTGGTCGAATTCTTTCGACATTTATTAGTTCATGATGTATAATATAATTGCTTAGATTTATAGACTATTTGTTTTCATTTTTGCTAGCTTATCATGATTTATTTTTGATAGATACTTCTTAATTTAGCATTTTTTAATGATAATATATTATTTGAGAATATAGGGTAAGGTATTGAATAAAAGTGATTTCATTTATGAAAATAGACATTATTTGATCGAATCTTTAAAACGCAGTAAAACCGTAGGATTCCGGGGATTAAATCGTCAATTAAAAGGAGAATAGTTATATTATGCAAATACAATTTGAAGAAATGCTCAAGTTTAGCAAAGCATTATATTCGAAAACTGCGTTGCTAAAGGCAGCGTACAATTTTACAGATGTAGCATATATTCATTTAGATGGGGATGAAGAGTACTATTACGTTTCAATTTCTCCTAAAGATAATTGTAGTGTTGTTTCTGAAAAGTGCTTTATAAATGAGATGCTAGCTCAAAGTGTACGGCATGAAGTATACAAACAAACGAAGAACATTAGGGAACTTTTACTTGCGCGAGCAATGGCATCTAGTGTAATAATTAATGAAAGTTTTGATGAGTTGGAAGTTGAAAACGAAAAATTTTCTGAAGATGAAATACTAAAGGATTGGTTTAAAGAATGATTACTTTGCAATTAAACTCGGAAATATTTTCAGAGAAAAATATTAAATACACCCAAAAAGTATATTCTCGTCTTGCAAAAATAAGGATTGAATTTTCAAGTAACTATTGGATATTGCAGTTTTCGGATTGTATATATGAAGAGCGTTTGACGATTAAAGAATTTGAAAATTATTTAATCGGATTAGAGAATTCAAAATGAGTTTTCTGTCAAACAATACTTTATGCCGTAGCAATACATCATAAGAGGAAATTATGAAAACAATAGCAATAATTGGAGCGGGTCCAGCTGGTTTGACAGTAGCATATGAAATACTTACGCATTCTTCAGAATATGAAGTGAAAGTATTTGAAAAAGAATCTTTGGTAGGAGGCTTGTCAAAGACATACTGTTTTTCTGGCAATCGTGTGGATATTGGTGGTCATAGGTTTTTTTCAAAGCAGCCGTACATTAATAAGATATGGAATGAGGTTTTGCCGGAAAAAGAAGGTGGAATGCTTAATCGAAGACGAGTCTCTCACGTGTTTTATGAGGGTAAAATGTATGAGTATCCAATACAATTAAGTATGCCTACGATTCGAAAATTGGGTGTTTTTGATGCATTATTTATTATTGCTAGTTATTTAAAAGCTAAAATGAAAAAACGTAAAATTAATTCCTTGGAAGATTTTTACATAAATCAGTTTGGTGAGAAGCTCTATCAAATGTTTTTTAAACAATATACTTATAAACTATGGGGAATTCCGGCAAAAGATTTATCACCGAATTGGGGTGCGCAACGCGTTCAAGGTGTTTCGATTTTGGCAATGTTAAAAAATGCTTTTCCGTGTTTTAAAAGAAATAATTCGTGTAGATCATTTAGTTGTCAATTCAAATATCCATCATATGGTTCTGGCCAGTTTTGGGATGAATTGGCAAAGAAAGTATTAAAATTAGGTGGAGAAATTTTACTTGGTGCAGAGGTGACAGCTATATATGGTTCTGAATCTAGGGTGGAGCGTTTGACATATAGGAAAAACAATCGAATATGTAACGTTAATTCAGATATTATAATTTCTTCTTTACCATTGCGTGATTTGATTTTTATGCTGAATAATACATCATCAGTTATCAGGAATATAGCTAAAGGTCTACATTATAGAGATATGATCATAGTTGCTCTGGAAATATCAAAAAAAAATTTGGGAGAAGCACTATGTAAATATAATAATGATTGTTGGGTTTATGTTCAAGATCCTGATATAGGTTTTGGAAGAATTCAATTGTTAAATAACTGGTCCTCAAAAATGAGTGGCAGTAACGAAAACTTTGTGTTGGAATTAGAGTATTATTGTTTTGAAAGTGAACGATTATGGAAAATGACTGATGAAAAGATTATCAAGGAAGCGTTCCGGGATTTGATTGAGCATAAGTTTTTGATCGGGGAGGTAAAACCAATTAATTACATGGTGAAGAGAATACCGAAGGCTTATCCAATATATATTGATCAGTATTGTGAATTAAACACTGTAAAAGAATGGATTAATAATTTGGATAATTTGTATTGTATAGGAAGAAATGGACAACACCATTACAATAATATGGATCATTCAATGATGACTGGAATAGTAACTGCGTCTATTATTCTTGGGAAAAAGAGTAACAAGGAAGATATTTGGAGTGTTAATAATGATCAAGAATACATTGAAAGGTAATAAAGGGAATATACTTCAGAATTGCGTGATATTGTTTGGTTCAACGTATTTTAGTTTCGTAATATATTTCAGTTTATGTAATACTGTAAGGTTTTTTTGGATCATTCCTATATTAATAATTATAATAAGTTTTGTTTTTAAAAGATTTTCAAATAGTATTAAAGATGCTATATCGCTGAAAGAAATTACTTGGAGTATGGGGCGAAATGATGAAAGAATATGGTTGTTTATGTCGATTTTCTTGTTGGTATTTTTAATACAATTGATATATTGGTTTGCGTATTTTCCAGGTGGATTTAATTTGGATTCTTATGGTCAATGGGATCAAGTGCACGGGTTAATGGCTTGGAATAATTGGCATCCTGTTTTAACAACTATGATATATTGGTTAATAACAAGAATAATTGATGATATGGCATTTTGTATCTTGATTCAATTGGTAGTGTTTTCTTTATCGATATCACTTTTATTTTGCGATATATATATGTGTGGTGTGCCAACATATCTTTTGTATTTAGGAGCGTTATTTATTGGTATTAATCCTGCGATAGCCATGAATAATGTGTGTTTGATAAAAGATGTTCCGTTTGCAATTGGAACAGTGTGGATGTTAAGAACAAATTTAAGAATAATTTGTTCAAGAGGTGAATGGGTAAAAACAAAAAAATGCAGGATTATACTTATAGTTGAGATTTTATTTTTATCTTTAGTTCGTCACAATGCCATCTTTCTAGTGTTTCCATACGTTATATTACTTGGTGTTGTATATTATTGTAGATACCAGCAATTTCTGCGGATTTTGTTTTTAAGTATTTTTCTTTTGTTATTGGTTGAAGGTCCGATGTTTTCAACATTAGGGATTAAGCAACATACTAATGTTGTGGGGGAAATGGTAGGTGTTCCAATGGCTGCGATGGTTAACTCATATGTTGATGACTATGAGAATATCCCAATAGATGTCAAAAATTTCCTCGAAAACATAGCAGAAGATAGAGAATGGAAAGAAAAGTATATAGTTGGAGAGTGGGATTCCTGTAAATGGGATTTTGGAGGTATTTACTTGTTTGAGGATGAGTCTTTGAGGCACATTTTGAAGATGTTTGTTTCGACAATTAGGTTGTGCCCGCAATCAACATTTGAGTCATTAAGGGAAAATACTAGAGTTGTATGGCAAATTGTAGGGGAATGCGAATGGAAAACTTGGGTATATATTGAATCTAATGATTATGGAATTAAGGAACAGCAAAATGTAATATGCAGGAGGATAACAGATTTAATTATTAATATAAGTGATACTATAGTGGGCTCTATTTTTACGTGGAACATAGGGACTATGATAGCGATATATTTAGGTATTGTTGTATTTTTAAGCTCTATTCATGATTATTCGTTCCTCCCGTTTATACTTGCTATATTATCATATGATTTATTGACAATGTGTTTGCTTTCTGGTCCAAGCCATCGGTATTTTTATTTTAACAGCATTCTTTTAATTCCGATAGTCATAGTACTTTTTGGAAGAATTAAATGTACTAAAGAATGTTAAAGTACACATATGTAAGGGAAGGCTTCATGAATAGTGGATTAGTGTGGAACAAAACCTTTAGGGATGGAAATTATTTTGATTGAATTGGAGTATAAATAATGAGTTGGATTGAAATATTGTATCTGCTAGTTATAATATTCTTATCGGCTACGGTTATTAAAAGTGATTTGGTTGACGGAATGGTTTATAATAAAACATTAGTTGTCTTTTTAATATTTGGAATATGCATGGATATTATTTATTATGGGTTTTTCTGTCGAGAAATGATTGCACCGTTTTTAATGAATATCATTGTTGTTACTATTACTAGTTTATTTTTGTTTTATACAAACTGTTTTGCGGGGGGAGATTGTAAACTAATAATTGTATTATCGCTTATTTATCCTGCAAAATGCTATATAAGTTACGCAAATAGTTTAATTACAGTTGTTTTTACAGTAGGAATTGCTATTTTTGGAGGATATATATATCTTCTTGTTTCATCAATATGTGCGCTTTTTAGGAAGAAAAGTGAAATGACTGGTGAATATATAAAAGGATATTTGCTGATGTTTACCCGATCTTTCTTTACTGCCCTCGTTTATATCAGTGCTGTCAATTTATTATTAAATTTATTGAATACGGTTGGGGTAATAGTTCCTGTCTGGGTTACCCGAATTATTTGTATAGCACTTTCGTGGGGTGTTGGAAAGTATTCAATATTTAGAAAAGGCATTTTTTTCATTCCTCTTATTATTGTAGACATCGTTTTGGCAGTTGTTTTAAAAAGTATTCCTTTTTCCATTTATCCAGAAAATTATATTTTAGTGGTGATACTCCTCGTTTGCCAAATGACAATAAAAACAAATCTATATGAAAAAATTCCGATAAATGAATTAAAGAGAGGGATGATTTTGACAATGGGTGAAACGGTTATGATGCAGAATTCAAGAGTTAGAGGACTTCCGAAGATTTCGTCTGAAGATCTTGGCGATAGGCTTACTAATGATGAGGTCGAGAGTGTTAAGAGATGGGCTAAGGGAAGAAAAATTGAAACCGTAACAATTGTAAAGAAAATTCCGTTTGCAGCGTTTATTGCTTTAGGATTTATCAGCTATTGGTGCTTTTGGAGAATTATGTCATGGGGTTAAAAATAAAAAATTATACTCAAGGATTTAAAATTGTATCATTGGCTTTGGATGAAAATACAAAGAAAGATTTAATTTGCGATAATTTGGATTTTATTTTTATTAATGATAAAAGCCTATTTCTTTTTCCAGAAGATGTCAATTTAGAAATAGATTATGAACTGATTCAAGAACTATCTGTTCGTAGCAATTATGATATCTATGAAATATGGCCAGATGGAAGATTGTTCTTAAGATTTGATACAACATCCATTGACAACTATTTTTTTATTACAGGAAAATGTAATTCTAATTGCATTATGTGTCCTTCACCTGAGTGCTCGAGAAAATATGGGGAAGATATTGAACTTGAAAAATTGATTACGTTTGCAAAACATATTCCATCAGACACCTCGCATTTAACGATTACTGGAGGTGAACCTTTTTTAAGCGGTGAACCTATTTTTGATTTTGTGTCACTGTTAAGGGACAAGTTTCCAAGAACAGAATTTCTGTTCTTGACAAATGGAAGGATTTTCTCAATTGATAAATATGCAAAGCTTTTACGAAAGTCATTACCAAGTAACAGTATTATTGCGATTCCAATTCATGGCTCTGATGCAGAGATACATGATTCTATAACTCAAACAAAAGGTAGTTTTGAGCAAACTGTATTAGGTATAAAGAGATTATTAAGATATGGAATCCGCATTGAGGTGCGAATTGTAATTTCAAAAATGAATTGTACAGATCTTGACAAATTGTCAAATTTTATAATTAGAGAAATGCCTCAAATTGAATATATTAGTGTTATTGCTATGGAGATGACCGGAAATGCTTATAAAAATAAAGAACGCCTTTGGATTTCGTATAAGGAAGCTTTTTCTTTTGCATCAGAAGCAATAAAGAAATTAATTAGCTATGGGATTGATGTTAAATTATACAATTTCCCATTGTGTACAGTGGACCCTTCTTTTTGGATGATCTGTGAGAAAAGCATATCTCCGAATAAAGTGCGTTTTGGGGAGGTCTGTGAAATTTGCGATTATAAAAAAGTATGCGGTGGCGTTTTTGCGGGAACTATAAATATGGAAAAAGATGAGTTAAAGGCAATCATATGAAACTGAATTATTTTAATTTTAAATCGTTAGGAAAACAAGTTCTTTTAACAAATGACTTTGGTGATTACATGTTTGTTGAAGAAGAGGAATTTGGCAATTTAGTAAAACAAAAAGTAGGAAAAGGTTCATTATTAGAAAAGAGATTACTGGAGCATCGTATGATTTACGAAGAAACTGAGTTGTCATTTTCAAATATAAATCGATATGATCTTAGAGTAGTAAAAAACCATTTAAACATGTCTGCATCACTGCATATATTTGTTGTAACAACTGCATGTAATATGGGGTGTGTGTATTGTCAAGCTAATAATGGAACAAATTGTTCGAATCTTTTCATGAATAAAGAAATGGCAGAAAAAGCAGTTAATATAGCCCTCCAATCACCAGCTAAGCACCTGACATTTGAGTTTCAGGGAGGAGAGCCATTGCTGAATTTCAAAATAATTAAATATATAGTTGAATATACAGAAGAGCATAAAGGCTATCATCTAGTAAACTATAATGTTGTTTCAAATCTTACTTTGCTAAATTCAGAAATGATTGAGTTCTTTAAAGAATTTAGAGTGGGTGTTTCTACATCTATTGATGGGAATGAACAACTTCATAACTACAATAGACCATATAAAGACGGAACCTCAACTTTTAAAGATGTGATATCCTCTCTTAATAAGCTCCGCAAAGCAGGAATATATGTGGGAGCAATACAAACGACAACTAAGGAATCACTAAAGTATCCAAGAGAAATTGTAGAGACTTATTGTAATCTTGGATTTGATAGCATCTTTATAAGACCTTTGACTCCGTTGGGAAAAGCAACAGTCAATTGGCAGGAAATTGGTTATTCAGCAGAGGAATTTTTGCATTTTTATATAAAGGCATTGGATGTTGCGATTCAGATAAATAAACGTGGAGTGTTTTTTAAAGAGGAGCATGCGGCAATATTGTTAAAACGGATTTCTGGATATTTTGTGAACTATATGGAACTACGATCTCCTTGTGGTGCAGGAATTGGACAGCTGGCTTATTATGCCGATGGTAATATATTTACTTGCGATGAAGGAAGAATGTTGCATGAGATGGGTGATTCTTCTTTCTGTTTAGGAAATGTAATGGAGAGCACATATCAATCGATTATAAAAACAGGGACGTGTAGGGCGGTATGTGAATCAAGTATGTTGGAAACGCTTCCGTCCTGTTGTGATTGCGTTTATCAGCCATATTGTGGAACTTGTCCCGTGGTAAGTTTTGCTTCTAATGGGGATATTTTAGAAAAGACACCTTATGGTTATAGGTGTAAGATATATTCTGGAATATTAGACAAATTATTTACAATGTTTCAAGAAAACGACGATATAATAATGCAAATACTGCATTCATGGAGTAATTAGCAATGACAAATGATAAAAAGAAAAATTCTTCAATACAAGATGAGATATTGGTGGAAATGACCAATGACAATAATGAAAAAATTCTTCCTGAAGAAGAGTATAGGAAAGTAACAAAAAAAAGAAAAAATAGATTTGTTATGGGGGTTGTGTGTATAGCATTAGTTGAAGCATGTGTTACGAGTATTATTCTTAATACAATAGTTGAACAAAAAATACATAAACGTGTGATGAGAGAATACAAGTACCAATTAAATGGCTATGTATCTACTACTAAGGGGACGTATACTGGAGAGCTGGATTTCGGATTTTTTGATGGAACTGGAGAGTTCATATATGACACTGGTGCAATGTATAAAGGTGAGTGGGATACTGATAATATGGAGGGACTCGGAAACTTAAAAGATCCTATTGCTGGAACCTACGAGGGAGAGTTTTTATCAGGGAAAAAGAGCGGATCGGGTGTCTTTTCATGGAATGATGGCGATATATATGATGGCGAATGGAAAGATGACAAAATGAATGGTCAAGGTATATACACTGTTGCTGATAGAGTTGTGTATACAGGAACATTTGAAAATAATCGTTTTAAGAAAGGTATATGTGAATTTGAAAATGAAACTGGAAAATATGTTGTAAATTTTGATAACAGAGAAATTAGTAGTGCTGAAATAGTTTATAAGGATGGTACCCGTTATGTTGGCGATTGTGACAAAAATGGAATTAGCGGTTCGGGTACTATGACATTTTCTAATGGAGATGAATATTCTGGGGAAATAGTAAATGATAAACGATCTGGTAAGGGCATATATACTTGGAAAATAGGTGCTTCGTATGATGGTGAGTGGATTAATGATGATATGTCTGGAACGGGAACATATACGTACTCCATAGGTAACTATGCAACAGGTACTTTTGAAAACAATATTTTTATTGAAGGTTCCTATCACGTGTTAAATGATTTTGGAGAATATACGTTTACTATAGAAAAAGGGGAACCGGTTGCCGTAGTGATGACGCTAAAGAATGGAACAACCTATTCTGGAGGTATGTCAGAAGGAAAATTAAATGGACAAGCTCAAATTATGTATAGCAATGGTGATAAATATAGTGGCAATGTATGGAATAATCAGAAAGCTGGACAGGGAACATATGAATGGATAAGTGGAGCGTCTTACACAGGTGATTGGGCTGAAGATAAAATGAACGGAAGTGGATGTTATACTTATTCTCCATCGGAAACGGGATATATGATTACAGGAGAATTTAGGAACGGTCAACCTGAGGGTGAATGTATATATTATGTGTCAGAGTCGGAGTACTATAAAACTGATTGGTTAAATGGAAAATGTGTAAAGGTGTATGAGTAATTATGGATAAATTATTTCCGGAATTTCAAAAAAGTATAGAAAATTTAATAGAAGACGAAGAGGGTAATATCCCTGGTAATAAGCTTTTGGCATTAGGGACAATGATTATTATTTTAGGAAGTTTGATGACATTTGACGCTTTGGCTGCGCATAGATCGCATAGTTCTCATAGATCGCATAGTTCTCATAGATCTGGAACACATGGAAATAGTCACAGCAATCATGGGAGCCACGAGAGTCATCAGAGTCATCAAAGTCATACTTCACATTCAAATACAGGTTCACATTCAAACTCTAGATATAGTGCAGAGGGGGATGTCATCTATTCTGCACCAGCAGCTACGAATGTTCCGCAAATTTCTGTACCGCCTGTAGAGATGTCAGCGGATACATTAGGATTGCCTGAAATAAATCAAAATATTCAGTTACCAAATGGAACGCCCATTTCCAGTATTCTTCCGTCTTTTGCGGTTCCAGCATCAACGGTAACAAGTAAGATGAATGCGATGGAAACGAATACTCCGCCTTCAACAGATCCTATTGAATAAGGGGGTTATCTCATGGATTTTTTTAAAAATAGTTTTTCTAAGAAAAACGATGATGTAATAGTGAAGGAAAAGGTGAAGCCGATAAAAATTGATTACAAACAAGAACCTTTACAAGCGGCAACAATTGTAATAAATGGTATACAAAAGGGAGAGTATTCAGACATTGGTCAGAAACTAGAAGAACTTCCTAGTACTGGATTTCGTAGAATGCAGTATGTTTTTGAATATCCTAAAACAGACAGTTATTGGTGGATGATAGGAATATGTACTGTTTTTTTATTAGTATATTTATATATTGCAGTAATGGGTTTTGGTATGCATATCTACTCAGATAAATATGAAATATATAGCATGAGTTTTTTGGGTACAACTGTGTTAGTGTTTATTATTAATATAAGTCTAATAATTTGGGCTTCTAGTGCTATTAGATTTGCTAGGAGATATAAAAAGTATTTCGAATTATTGAAATATAAAAATATAGAAATAATCGACGATATTTGTAAATATACATCCTTTTCTTATTCTAGAGTTGTAAATGATCTTTCGATTGCGGTAAAGCAGAAACTGATTCCTCAGGGACATTTTTCTACAGAAAACCTTGTATTTATTGCATCGGATGAAATGTTTAAAAAATATCAGGAAAACAGACCTGTATATGATCGATATTATAAAAAGATAATAGAAGAACGTACTAGAATAGAAGAACGATCTGAAGAAATACAGAAAATTTTAGATGTCGGTCAGAGTTATATAAATAAAATTCATGACAGTAATGCAATCATAAATGATAAAGAGATTTCTTTAAAACTTGATCATATGGAAAAAATAGTTAAGACTATTTTTCGAGAGGTAGATTTAAATCCGAGACAGTCTGGAAAATTAGGTATGTTATTAAATTACTATCTTCCAACGGCCGACAAGCTTTTGTCCACATACATAGATGTTGATGAAAAGGAAATTGAAGGAGATAGTATTAGAAATGTTAAGAAAGATATTGAACGAGCAATTGATATGCTTATTGTGTCATTTGAAGGAATTCTAAATCAATTTTATGAGGAACAAGAATTAGATATTGCAAGTGATGTTTCCTCTATGGAAGCACTTATTGCACAGGAACAGTCATTATGAAAAAAAATACAGTAAATGAGTGTATAGATAATCTGATTTCTTTGTTGCAGGGAAGTTTGGTTATTGGTAATCACGAATTACTTTCGTTCTACGGAAGTACGGAACAACAAAAACTTAGTGAAATATCGAAGGAGATAAGTTGTTCATTTTTTAAACAAGGATATGACATAGAAATTACGATAAATAATATACTTGATGAATTAAAGAAATTTGATATTTCAAAGCAAGAGAAAAGATGCAGATTACATAAATCAAAGAAGGCTATACCAAAATCCGTATTATTGGAATATTATAATTCAACTATAATGTATACTGACAAATTATCAGTTGAATTAAAGTTGCAGGAAGCACATATGTTAAAAGAAATTAATTTGCTTGAATGTATGGAAATGCGATTAGAACAATGTGGATTGGAATTAAAAAAAGCTTTGGATAATGGAAAGGAAATTTTGGATAAATATAAAAAGGATGATGTTATTAAAGAGAATTTAGATTTTTTATCGGAAGACATTACGCAGTGGTATAGCCGTTTGGAACAAAAGATAAATGATTTAAATCTTTCTTGTATTATTTCTATGCAAACATTATCTCAGGTAAAGATGCTTCGAGATAATGATAAGCGTATGGTTGAACGAATAATGGTTATTGTTTCACGTACAATTCCAATATGGAAAAGCCAAATGAATTCATTTATAAATGTTATCAACGGCTATAATCAAGATCAAGTTAATCAAGAATTAGTTGAAGAGTTGAAAATTTTGTCAAGTATGGAAGTTATAGATACCGATATTAGAAAAGAATTGAAGTACATTTCATCATGAAAGGAGAAAAGAAAGTGAACAATGAAAATCAAGGAAAAACAATTTTAACACTTAGTCCAGATTCATCAAAAAGAAATCTATTAGATGATACACCGATAATGCAACCAGCAGTGGGTACAAGTAAACAAACAGGATACTCTGCGGGAACGATTGATGAGTCTATGCTTTCTGATGATGAGCGAAATATGGTTGATCAGTTTGCTAGTGAAATTGACATTTCTGATGTGGATCAGGTTGTAAAATATGGAATGGCTGCACAACAAAATATTTCTGATTTTTCGGTTACTATTTTGAAAAAGGTTAAAACATATGATTTGGGAGATGTAGGATCTTCTTTAAAAGAATTGACAATTGCCTTGGATGCAACAACTGAGCCGGAGAAAAAGGGGATTCTTGGAATATTCCAAAAAGCTAAAAGAGGTGTTGAGTCTATTAGGATAAATTATTCTAAAGCAGAAAGCAATGTAGATCGGATCGAGAAGGATTTGAGGTCGCATCAGAATATATTGATTCAAGATGTTGCAATGTATCAGCAGATGTATGAGTTAAATGTTCAGTACTATAAAGAATTGACAATGTATATCATTGCTGGAAAAAAGGCATTGAATAATGCGAAAAATGGGAAATTAGTTGAGTTGAGAAGTAGAGCTGATCGGACAAACATGCAAGAAGATGTTCAAGCATATAAAGATTTTGAAGATTTGTGTTACAGATTTGAAAAGAAAATCTCAGATTTGGAATTAACAAGGGTACTTGCAATTCAATCGGCACCTCAAGTTCGTATGCTTCAGAATAACGATCGAGAGATGTTGGATAAGATTCAGTCATCGTTGGCTAATACTATTCCTTTATGGAGAAATCAATTAGTATTGTCATTAGGAATAGAACACTCTAAGCGAGCTTTGGAAGCTCAGGCAACACTTTCAGATAAAACAAATGATTTATTACGTAGAAATTCAGAAACATTAAAGATGGCTACTATTGAAACAGCAAAAGAAGTAGAAAGACCAATTGTAGATATTGAAACACTTCGGGTTTGTAGTAACAATTTAATCTCTTCTGTTAATGAGGTTGTAAAAATACATGAACAAGGCGCTACTAAACGTTTGAAAGCCCAGGAAGAGTTAGTGAAAATTGAGGAAAATTTGAAACAGGCAATGCTTGAGTCAAAATATAGACAATAGTATGTGTAATGGAGGGGATAGAAACATCTCCACTTTTGAAAGAAATACATATTCGTTCACTGTGAGCTAACTTCTCGGTGATTAAGTGCAATCTTTCTGGTTATATGGTGCACACTTGCCGACCTGCTCAATAGACCGAAATTTAATACATTAGTCTATTTTTTCTTGATTATATCTTGATTTTTGTGTTTCAGCAGGCAATTTTCCTGCAGAATTGAGGCTGGAGGGGAACCCAGGGGCGGTTTTGCGGGGCCAGACTCAAAATGGCCGTCTTTTTGTAAAGTGCACTCTCGGACGGAAAAGATGCACTGAAATAACGTGCAGTAAGCTCTCGCTGAGCGTAATATACAGAAAGGAAGAACATGCAAAAAGTAAAAATATCATTTAATGCACCAGTAACATTGGGGTTTGTGTTGATATGTTTTGTGGCAACTGTGTTGGGAATTATCACACATGGAGATAGTACAAGCCTTCTTTTTATGACATACCATTCGTCTTTAAAAGATCCGTTAACGTATATTCGATTTCTAACACATGTATTTGGACATGACGGATGGAATCACTTTACTGGTAATGTAACTTACTTATTGTTGTTAGGACCACTTTTGGAGGAAAAATATGGTTCTTTGAGATTGATAAAAGTTATTGTAGTTACTGCTATCATAACGGGTGGAATTAATTATATTTTTTTGCCGAACACTGCTCTTTATGGAGCTAGTGGAGTTGTATTTGCGTTTATTGTATTGTCATCCTTTGCGGGATTTAAAGAAGGTGAGATACCGCTTACTTTCATACTTGTTGGAATTGTTTTTGTTGGACAGCAAGTTTGTGCGGGAATCACAAAAGAGGATGATATTTCGCAAATGACTCATATAATTGGGGGGATAATTGGTGCTATTATTGGCTATCAGTTTAATAAGAATAAAATGTAATGAAAAAGTAAACGACATATAGATTTTTTAATCTTACCTTAACACCAACTAAGTTTTGTAATTAGTATTTTTTTAATTTGGTACTATACGTATACAATAAACACGCATCTTTTCGAAAAGTGTCAAATTAATTGGAGACTATTTAAGGATTACTATGAGAGTAACCAGCGAGATCGAGATTGTTGGAACGTCTATACTTTGTCTATAAAAACGCTTAATTTCTTGTGGGATAGGTGGAATATTAAGAATGAATACACTAAATACAATGCATAAAAGACTAGTAAGATACAATATATAGATGACAACATTGAATTGGAAGGAGAATGTGAGCAGACGATGGATGAATTGAAGCCGTATATAGATAACTACGGGCATGAGTTATGGACGCTCATTGACCGAATCATATCGGCAAGACACGCAATAGAAGCCTATATCAGCCGGGAAATGTATATTCGTGGGTTTCTGGATTATGAACGTCTGGTGTGCGATGTGGAAAGAAATGTGTGATTTTGAGAAAAGAATATTTCGTTGAGTTTGAAAAATGTAGCATCCCGACTTTGTTTGCAGTCTGAAAAAGCGGAACTTAGTTCCGCTTTTTTGTTGAGTTACCTATTTTTAGAAAGTGATTCTATTGCTGGATGCTTGGCGTTAGCCGCCAGTGATTCTATAAAATATCTTGCTCATAAAGATTGCTCCTGGAAATATCAGGGGCTCGTCGATGCTATGAGAGCAATCAATACAGAGGATGAATGTAATGATACCTATGGGCGTATCCTGAAGGAGATATTTGAAAATAACACAGGTGTAAGATGATTAACGCCGGAGTCTCACAACACATGAGTCTCCGGTGTTTCTATGTTTGAGTGTAAAAATCACTGGAAGTTAAGAATGTTGGACAATTATTAGTACAGCATCCCTTTTATTTATAGGTTTATCTTGGTGAGCATTAACATAAATAAGAGAAAACTCCTGTGCAAAAAAATGAACTAGAGCAATATATTATATACTATAGACATAACTTCTCGAGAGAAATCCAAGGGGGGAAGTAAAATAAATTCGTGCATGGATATAATAAGGTAAAATAATAGGAACAAGATTAACAAAATTTGGTTCGAGAAGTTAGATGATGAATAATAACAGGAGGGCAAGAATATGCAAGGTTTTGAAAATGAAATTTTTGAAGGAATTTATAATGGTAAGACAATTAGGATTACTATAACCGAAGATGATATGGTAATCCGGGCAGATGATATCCAGCCATATCCACTGATTCCAGATGGTTTGGGGTTAACGTATGAGGCGGGAGAAGATTTTATGGAAATCCATTATCCTGTAAAATATGATACAAAGAAGAAGTGGGAACGGATGGAAAGAATGTACAAGTTTTTGGTTATGAGTTTTGGAACTGGAAAAGTGGAACATGATTTTGCTGAAATTTTCCCAGAAGCATCATTACAGTCTGCTCAGTAATGTCATAAAAGGAGATCAAAAGCGGAACTTAGTTCCGCTTTTGTATCCGGAAATGCGTGTACTGTATGGATGATTGTTTTTGGAGTAGTAGAGGAGAAGATTACAGTGAAGAGTAAAAAATCTGAATTAATTCAATTTCCGCCTTTGCGCAGGGATACGGATATAAATGTGATAGAGGTATTATGGGAATATCTAAAGATGCCGGAAGAAAGCCAAAATATTGTGCTGTCTGTTATGAAAGAAATGTATGATTGTAAACTGGAAGAGAATAAATCGCCATTAGAATTATATCAAAAGTTGCCAACTAAGAATGTGATGGAGTTCCAGAATGTGATTGAGAAAATCATGCTTGATATTATTAGAGAAGCATGTAATATGGCAGGATGGGTGTTTTGGCACAAATTTATAGACGGCTGGTCGGTAAATGAAATGGTAAATGATCAAGAAGGCGCTGAGAAGTTTATTGTCGTATTAGATGCTCTTTTTGATGAATATGTTGAAATGTCAGAACAGGAGATTGATGATGACAATATTACATCGTAATCAACACGGGATGCGGGGCGCCTAAATAGGTCGCCCCCCTTTTTGTTTGTGACAGGAGTAGCTGCCGCCCTTCCGGATCCGGAGGCAATTCCCCGGGCGAGACGTGCTCGGTACTCCCTTATATAATAAGACACATTTTTTATCCTAAAACCGTCACATATATTAAAAGTGATTAAAAATAATCAATGTCTGAGGTGGTATTGTGATGCTTATGGACTCTGTTGAAGGAAGAAAGGGCGGAAAGGTCTTTCTGACCATCTTCTTTCAGAGTTGTAATCTTATGCTGGCATTTATACGTGATGCTAACACTGCACGCTCTGTAACAGATATATTCAATCAGCTCTAGGTCCTTTTAGGGCACGAGAAATTCACTGAATTATTTCCAGTGATCATAACTGACCGTGGAAGTGAATTTACCGATCCTTTAGGCAGTGAGTTTAATGGCGATGGCGAGAGAAGAACGCGTGTATTCTACTGTGATCCACAGCGTTCTAACCAGAAAGGTGGCTGTGAAGTATGTCATGAGATGATCCGCCGGGTCCTTCCGAAGAAGACATCATTTGACAACTTAACCCAGGACGATGTGTCTCTCCTGATGAGTCACATTAATTCCTACACAAGAAAAAAGCTGAACGACCAGTCTGCAAACCAGTCGTTCAGCTTCCTTTACGGTGGAGACACCTTAGCTAAGCTCGGCATAAAGGAAATCCCCGCTATTGAGATCAATCTAACACCATATCTGCTGAAAAAATAAGCTGATCGGACCGCCATCCGGATTCATAAACACTACCGTCAGGGGTGGAATTTAATCTTGCAAAAAAAGAACATTCTATCGTTATCGGAAAAAGTATTTAGATAGACATCCTGATATTACTTTTGAAGAGAAAAGCGGAACTTAGTTCCGCTTTTTTAAAATATTAGTAATGACTGAGACTTTCGCAAAACTCGTGTCAATCCCATTTGCGGCTCGCGAGAAATGCCAAAACATCTTTTTTTGCAGATATGGGAATACGGATTGTACATGTTTCTACACCATATTTTTGTTTTCGTCCGGCACCAACCCTAGCACCCCCACGTTTTGAATTTTTGACAGATTTCTTTTCCAAAGCCTGTTCTGATTCTGGAATACCAGTATTTTCAATGCTTGCATAAAAATCTAACACTTCTTGCGATGTGATAAGATATTGTGGCATTATTTGTCCACATAAATGCAGACCCTTGATGGATGTGAGCCTGGATAAAGCAACGTACAGTTGTCCGGGTGCGAAACAATATGGCGATAGATTAGCTGCATCATAAGTCTGTCCCTGAGATTTATGAATCGTGATGGCATAGGCAATTCTCAATGGCAACTGGCGGAAGGTTCCCACAACAACTTCTTCAACTTTGCTTTTTTCATTTCCCGTTGTAATCTTGTAATCTATTATTTCCCAGGTATGTGGAGTTATTTCTACGTTTTCGCCCTTGGCGAAACTGACATCTACCGTGTCGTCATGCAATGATGTAATAATTCCTATGCTTCCGTTTTGGTAACGGTTTTTAGAATCGTTAACAAGGGTCATGACCTGCATCCCGACCTTGAGGGTTAATTTATCTGTGGTCGGCTTGTCTGTAGGGTTTACTGACCCGGAAATATCTGAGCAGTAAGTACTGGATTTTCCTGTTAGTTTCTTAGATTCACGCATGTTAATATCTTCCGCCATTTTGTTGGTTCCACAAAGATGTATGCTTTTCTGTTTTTTCGGTGTTGCGTGGATATTGATCCATTCTATTCCAGATTTGTTTCCGCATCGCAGTTGGTTTAATTTTGTCACAAATTCAACATCGTCTTTTTGGCGGACAACCTCGTTCAAAATAATTGAAGCAAAATCAAAATTTTCCCACATTGGTGCTTCGAAAGCAAATCCATCTCCAATATCCATATCCCAATATGTCTCAAGAATTAGACGGTCTTTTTGGGTCATAACTGGTGGGAGTTGGAAAAAATCACCCGCAACAATTAACTGTTTTTTTGTAGTTTTACTTGGTGATTTTTTCTGTGCTTTGGCTTCCGCTCTTTTTATGGATTTTGCAACAAATTCAAAAATGTCAAATCGACACATGGAAATTTCATCGATTACGATTACATCAGCTTTTTCCAGTGGACCGGAGATTTTAAGTGGATTAGTGGTAGGGGAAATAGGGCCTAATGGGATCTGAAACACTCTGTGTAGTGTGGATCCATGTATATTTATGGCTGCTATCCCCGTAGGTGCACACACCAATACATTTTTTGTGTCAGATATTTCTCTTAGAAACTGGGTCAATACATAAGATTTACCTGTTCCAGCTTCTCCGGACAGGAAAACATTACATCCGGAGTTAAGTGCCTGCATAGCTTTTTTTTGTCCTTTTGTTAGCATGATTTTCTTCCTCCTGTGATTTTATTCTTCAGAAAATGTTGATTTCTATTTGTTTTATTTCTAATTTTTTCAATATCATCTCACTGTTTTCCAATTTAGAATCATATTTTGGTTTGTCATTCTTTTTGCTTGCTATTAAGATTATTTTATATGATTTGGGAAATGCTTTGTTTTTGGCACAAGAAAAGTTCGCTTTCACAGCAGAACATTGCTTATTAACAATTTCCTCAATAACAATATGATATTTTTTTAAAATGATAGATAAATAAAAAGATGATGGAATGATTTGTTTTAAAGAAAGTGTATAATGGGCGCATAGAAAGCGGAACTAAGTTCCGCTTTTTTGGCTTATCTATTGTCAAAAAAAGTATCATCTCTATTTTTTGACGCGGTGTGATTTAAAATATCCATGATTTTTCGATGTTCCTCTGGATCAGTAGCGAACAATTTATCTAACCGGTCTTGGAGTAACTTCATGCGCTTTAATTCTGTATTTCGACGTTTGCAATATTCATTTAATTGATTTTGCATTTCACGAAGGTCCAGAACGGATTGTTCAAGCTCCATTTTTTCAAGTCTTAACTCCTTGTTTCCATTCTGTAATTCATTCATTTTCTTTTCTAATATGATATTCTCTCTTTTGATTCGTTCGACTTCTGCATGAGCAAGTGCTACCATATCATCTGCTTCTTTTTGAATGATTTGCTTTTGTTTCATATAGCTTTCTGTAATTCTCCTGTCAGCTTTCTGAATCCTTTCGTCACATTCCCGTAAATTGGAAGCCCTCATATTTTTAATATCCTCCAGAATGCGTTCCTTGTACGACAAGGCTGATTCATTTTCTTCTGGTTCAGGTATATTTTCCAGGAGATTGTTTAGGTCTGCATACAGACGACGGATATTTTTATGTGTCGCGATGCTGCCTTTTTGCCCGCGTTCAAGGCCCACTTCTTCCATTGCTTTTGCATAGCTATCCTGGAGCTTTGTCATTTCTTTAGAACCGTTAATGAACGAACGCGCAGACAAGTAACCCTTTTCATTGATGGGGAGCACCAGGGTGTGACAATGAACATTGCCAGCTTCATCGGCATGATACACCATACTGATTACATTACTCTTCCCATCGGGAGCTTTATCAAAGGTTTCTTTCATCCATTTCTCATTCGCTTTCTTCCACTCATCGACATTGATAAAAGCAGACCTAGAAAAGGTTGTTACAATCTCATATGCTAAGACTGCATCTTTTCTGACTTTGCGTCCGGTGTTTTTTTCAATCTCTTTGATTCGTTCACGACAGACATCAATGTATGTTTTCCCGTTTGGGAGACAGATGATTTCTTCGTTAAGAGATTCGTTTTCTTTGTCCGCATTTTTCACATCGGCAATGCGGTAGTTGTGATTGTACTTAGATGTTAAGGTACCGTATGATTTTACTTTTTGAATATGCATAAAACAATAAGCCATATTATACATCCCTTCCTTTTTATTTTTTCGATTATAATATGATAAAAAAGGTCAAATAAAAACGCAGTTGGAAAAGGGTTGGAAAAGAATTGGAAAAGGGTTGGAAAAGAGTTGGAAAAACTGATGCATAGTATGTTATACACATTAAAAATGCCTTTTCCAACTGGGAAAAAGCACTCAAAAATAGGTGTATTAAAAATAATCAATAAAAAATCATAGATTTCGCAAGAAAGTGAGAGAATAAAATAATAAATATACAGTATAAATATGCAGCCTCCAAAATAATATAAATGCCATAAGAAACAAAAATGTTGCAAAAATACCACATACGCTGGCAGAGTAATAGATAAAAATGAACCTAAAATGGATCATAAAGGAACCACATGGAGTGGTATGGATGTTCTTAGCTGCTAAGACACAGAAAGAATGTCAAGTAAAGATGGTTATAAATGCAAAAACATACCACGTAAAGGCGGTATCAAGAATACGAAAAATAACACATTAAGGTGGCACTGTACTCTTTTAGTAAAAATACCATGTTAAGTTGGTATGAAAACATATAAATATGACAGATTAAGGTGGCACAGTAATAGAAATATGTCACATTAAGATGACACTAAAAATATGTAAATATACCACATTAAGATGACATTTATACTTAGATGTGAAAACATACCACGTAAAGGTGACATGAAAAAATGTATAAAATACCAGATTAAGGTGACATTGTTGTACAGATGCAGAAACATACCACGTAAAGGTGGTACAAAAAAGACATAAGAGTGACAGGTTAAGGTGACAACACTATAAATATGTCAGATTAAGCAGGTATAAAAATGACATAAAAGTGTCACATTAAGGTGACACAATGCTGAAAATATGTCATATTAAGAAGGCATTAAGTAAATATACCATGTAAAAGATGACATTAGAAATATGGAAAGCGTCATGTAAGGTGAATTGTTTTCAAATGGTAAGGCACTATCCCATTTTTTGTTTAAAAAGCATATTGGGAAAACTTATTCTGGGACAGTCGATGTATCGACGGTCAATGATATAGTAATTTTCTATGATTATATAAATCATGTCTTGTATTATAAGGTTATCAATGTGGCAAGGAGGCATAAACTGAATGTGATCTATTGTCATGGAAAAACTACATTTACACGGAGGTATGAACATGAACGGATTACATTACACATTTGCAGGGGAACATAGTCCCACGCAGTTTAATACAACTAGCCGGATATGCACGAGTATCCACGGATCGTGAGGAACAGGCAACAAGCTACGAGGCGCAGATGACCTACTACAAGACCTACATCGAAGGTCATGAGGATTGGGAGTTTGTCGGGATGTACTCGGATGAGGGTATCACCGCCACGAACACCAAAAAGCGTGACGGCTTTAATCAGATGGTGGAAGATGCCCTTGATGGTAAGATTGACCTCATCATTACCAAGTCGGTAAGCCGATTTGCACGAAACACGGTGGACAGCCTGACCACCATCCGAAAGCTGAAGGATAAAGGCATTGAGGTCTATTTTGAGAAAGAGAATATATAAAACAGCTAAAACCCTTGAAAATAAAGGACTTTAGCCGTTTTATTGTGCTATTTTGTCGCTTATTTGTCGCTTAAATCTACAAGCCGATACTGAAAGATACCACAGAAAATTCAAAGATTGTCTGTTGAGAACCGGACGGCTTTGTGGTATAATGCAACATGACTTATTGTTTCTTTCAGGGCGAAAGGTTTGGGTCAAGATAGAATTACGGGGGTGCAAGCCATGAATGATGATAGATATGAAAGGACATTAGAGGAACTGGAACAGCACGCTTGCAAGTGGTGGCCGCGTGAAGTCCGTGAAGAAGCGCAGAAAATTAGTATCCTTCATACGCTTTTAGACACGCAAGAAAAGTTTATTTCCATTTTGAAATTGACAGATAAAAACAACGCTAATAATCTATTTGAGATATTGGACGCTTCAAATTTTGCTTATAACCTTTTCCTAAAGCATTTGGTAGTATTGACTGATTTCGGGAGTGAACCTTTACAGCGTGTTAATAAGAACTTCGCCGATATGTTTCCGACAGGGAAACTTGAATATGATATAGGCGCGGGCAAAAAAAGCTATACCTTTGCTTCATTGCCTGTCAACGGTGTTCTGAACAACAAACGCATGAAAATAGATACCGTTGAAAACCTCACGGGTAACAGCTGCGACAAAGCATTATGCAAAGATATTATTATGATGTTAATGTACGGTGCGGCAACAACAAACGCAAGCACAAGAGCAATTCTTTTCAAGTGTACACCTTTTGAGTATTTGGGCGACGATGGAAAGATTGAAGATTTTGTGCGAAAAAACTATATCCGCGTCAGTAGCATTATCAGAGGAAAAACAGCCACAGATTTAGGAAATGTTGCACAACAGTATGTTGTTTCTTATCTTGCTACTGCCTTGGGCAATAATTACAACGTCAAGAGCAACGGCACAATTCCTGGAGTAACGCAAAATGATGGAACCACATTGACATCATTTGATGTTGTAGTGGACAGAAAAAATGATACAAGCCGTCATAAGAAATATGTCGCTGTTGAAGTGACGTTTCAAGAAACAACAAATAGCACCATTGAAAGAAAAGGCGGGCAGGCTCGGGATAGGTTTGAAAAGATTACAAGTACAAGGAATTTTATTGCATACATAATTGACGGCGCGGGTAACTTCTCCAGAACTTCGGCTGTTCGCGTTCTTTGTGATAACAGCCATTGCACAGTAGCTTATACTCCGGAAGAATTTAATTTGCTTTTGGAGTTTATCAAGGAGAAGATTGGATGATAAAGTATATTGATTTGTTTGCGGGTGTTGGGGGCATTCGTCTTGGCGCTGCGCAAGCTTTAGAAAAAATAGGAATTAAGTCAAAGTGTGTTCTTTCCAGTGAAATTGACGAAAAGGCTTGTGAAACGTATGAACTAAACTTCGGGGAAAAACCGCAAGGCGATATAAAGCAGATTACAGAAATTGAACCATTTGATTTTCTGCTTGCCGGGTTCCCATGCCAGCCGTTCTCATATGCAGGAAAAAGGCGCGGATTCGGTGACACGCGAGGAACGCTATTTTTTGAGATTGAGCGGATATTAGAAATATATCGTCCAAAGGCTTTTCTGCTTGAAAACGTTCGAGGATTGCGGACGCATGATGAGGGACGCACATTTGAAACAATTATGCAAAAATTACATGATTTAGGTTACGGCACAACGGAACTAATTCTGAATAGTTCTGATTTTGGAGTACCTCAAAACCGTGTTAGGCTTTATATTTTGGGTATATATGGAGCAACGCCCGCTATGCACCTTGTAACAAACTACGGTGCGGCGGATTCCCACAAATACAAAAGCAATTATAGACAGCTTAATATTTTTGACAATGACGAAAGAAAAACTTGTACTGTAGGTGAAATACTGGAAACAAATGTACCTAACAAGTATTATTGTTCCCCCGAATTTACGGAGCAGCTTCGTTCGGTTATGGGCGATGATTTATCTAAACTTAATGGGTATAGATTGATAGATTATCGCGGCGGTCAATCATTGCATTCATGGGAACTTGGAAAGAAAGGAAAATGTATACCCGCTGAAATTAAGTTTATGAATCTGTTGATACAAAACAGAAGAAGGCATGATTTCGGCACGCGACAGGACGGCAAAAAGCTAACCTTAGAACAAATACAAACCTTCTATAAGGACAATGATATATTGGAGGTCATTGCTTCTCTGATTGAAAAGGGATATTTGAAAGAGGAAAACGGAAGATATAATCCTGTATGCGGGAATATGTCTTTTGAAGTGTTCAAATTTCTGGATCCCGAAAGTATTTCAATTACCTTGACTTCATCGGACGCAAACCGCCTAGGGGTCGTACAGAACAATATCCCGCGTCGAATAACCCCGCGTGAATGCGCAAGGCTTCAAGGATTTCCCGACAGCTTTGTTGTCAATCCTACGGATAGCTATGCTTATAAGCAGTTTGGGAACTCTGTTTCGGTTCCTGTCATTGAAGCGGTTGTTTATGACTTTCTGAAAAGCAATATGGATGCCTTGGGATGGTTAGACTGTCGCCCATAAGCAGTTAATGAATAGGAAGGCGGTGTCAGAATGCCAAAACCGTATTATATCAGCAGAGAGCGGGACGGCAACATAAGTAAATTTATAACTTGCCCTTGTCAGAATTGACAGGGGTAAGTAAAATATGCTGAGACAAGGAGGATACGAAATGATCTGTACTTCTTTGGTTGGAGATTACACCCATTTTCGTATAATCCCAAATAGCCCTGAAAAACAAGTGAAAATTTTGTAGAGATTCATGACATATGATTATGATATTTATTTGATAAAAGCGGAACTAAGTTCCGCTTTTTTTTATCGAGTTACCTATTTTTCGAAAGGTCATAGAAATTACCATTTTTCAGACAAACGGTGACTTATTTTAGAAAAGTTCTATTTAGCATTTGTGAGGTTTTTTAAGTTTTTCTTTCTCGGAGGAGTGAGGTCTCATTTTATAGAAGAGAATTTTTCTCTTTTCGGATTTTATTTTCTTCGGTTATTGATTTTATGTTGTCTTCACTTTTCGTTTCGTGGGTTTTAACATGATCGGCAAGTTCGTCTGCTCCACGATCGATGTACCTCCGCGAATAAGATGTAGACTGCAGTTGTATCTGCTTGGAGGTACACAATTCTGCCACATCATTTATTAATCTCGATACAAAATGTAAATATTCCGACTTAATGGTATAGTGCAGATCGTCGAAATTATCGAGGATTGTAAGTAGATCCTTAGAGATATGATCACATACTTCCAGTAGGGTATTGTCGTCATCATCTATTAGATATGTATCTTTAATGATTGTTTGTAATTCGATATTATTGATGTCTATAAGATTTCTTTTGGTAAAATCTTTCATTTTTCTTGAAACTGAATTAGAAATTTTTAAATTTCCAGTTTCTATTTTTCTTACAGTACTTACGTGTATACCAAGTGCATCTGCAATGTCTACTTGCCGCATATGATATCTGGATCTGAAATTTTTAAAAATTATTGCATCTTGAG
>NZ_JBNPMZ010000029.1:0-26293 GCF_050314255.1 Sporofaciens sp. SGI.106 | reverse complement strand
CTCTGAGATATTTATTGATGATATATTGAAAAAATCCTTGATTTTCAAGGGAAAAAGACTTGACTAAATAGGGAGGAACTATAATGAGAAGATGGATTCCCTTTTTATTGCTTTTATTATTTCTGGCAGGCTGCACAGCATCCAATGAACAGGAAAACAGTTATCGTCAGATCAGTATGGATGAGGCTGTAACCATGATGGAAGAAGAAAGTGGTTATATTATCCTGGATGTCCGGACACCGGAAGAATTTCGTGAAAGACATATTCCCAATGCAATTAATATTCCAAACGAAACGATTGGTTCGGAGGATATTCAGGAACTGCCGGACAAGGATCAGCTGATTCTGGTGTACTGCCGCAGTGGAAACCGAAGCAAACAGGCTTCTGGAAAACTGGCAGAATTGGGATATACGAATATTGTAGAAATTGGCGGCATTAATGACTGGACAGGAGATACTATTTCAGAACCGTAACATCATCACAGAAGATTAAAAATGATTTTGATATAGTAAGATCATAAAAGAAAAAGGAGGACGATCATATGTCTGTTATCAATATCACTAGAAACAATTTTCAGAATGAAATTATAAATTCCGACAAACCGGTACTTTTGGATTTCTGGGCTCCGTGGTGTGGCCCCTGCCGTATGGTAGGTCCAATCCTGGAAGAGATCGCAGGGGAACGCTCTGATATCAAAATTGGAAAAATCAATGTAGATGAGCAGCCGGAGCTTGCAAGCCAGTTTCGCGTTATGAGCATTCCTACACTGATTGTTATCAAAGATGGAAAAATTGTCAATCAATCTATGGGAGCAAAACCCAAGAACGCAATTCTTGCGATGCTGTAAGGAGGGTCATAAATATGGGATTTTTTGATCTGTTCAAACAAAAAGATATCAATGAGGGCATAAAAGAGTATCAATCTGTTTCAGGAGCTGTTTTACTGGATGTGCGTACACCTCAGGAATATAAAGAAGGACATGTTCCGAAAAGTAAAAATGTACCACTGCAGATGATAGATAAGGTTACATCAGTGGTCACAACAAAAGAGACACCTTTATTTGTCTATTGCTATTCTGGTTCCCGAAGCAGCCAGGCAGTAAATACGTTGAAACGTATGGGATATTCAAACGTAACTAACATTGGAGGAATTTCTTCCTATATAGGAAAGGTGGAACGATAAGATGAAGGTATTAATTGTAGGCGGTGTGGCAGGTGGTGCAACCGCAGCTGCACGCATCCGCAGATTAGATGAAACTGCAGAAATCACGGTATTTGAACGTTCGGGATATATATCCTACGCAAATTGTGGACTGCCGTATTATATTGGAGGTGTGATTACAGATCCGGAGGAGCTGACACTTCAGACACCGGAAAGTTTCTTTTCCCGATTCCGAATCAATATGAAAGTCCACCATGAGGTGACTGCGATCCATCCGAATCAAAAAAAAATTTCGGTAAGGAATTTGGAAACCGGTGAAGAATTTGAGGAATCCTATGATAAATTGCTTCTCTCTCCGGGTGCGAAACCAACACAGCCACGGCTTCCGGGTGTAGGAATTAAAAAAGTATTTACCCTCCGTACGGTAGAGGATACCTTCCATATCAAAGAGTATATCAACAAGAATCAGCCAAAGTCTGCCGTATTAGCCGGTGGTGGTTTCATCGGCTTGGAACTGGCAGAAAACTTAAAGGAACTTGGCATGGATGTGACCATTGTCCAGCGTCCAAAACAGCTTATGAATCCTTTTGATGCAGATATGGCTTCTTTTATCCACAGTGAGATGCGTAAACATGGAGTGAAGCTTGCTTTGGGACATACGGTAGAAGGATTTGAAGAAAAAGATGGCGGAATAGATATTTTGTTGAAAGATGAGATGCCGCTGCATGCAGATATGGTAGTTCTGGCAATTGGCGTTACCCCGGATACACATCTTGCAAAAGACGCAGGACTGGAATTGGGAATCAAAGGCAGTATTGTCGTAAATGACCGGATGGAAACTTCTGCACCGGATATTTTTGCTGCCGGCGATGCAGTACAGGTGAAACATTATGTGACCGGGCAGGAAGCATTGATCTCTCTGGCAGGACCTGCCAATAAACAGGGACGCATCATTGCGGACAATATTTGTGGTGGTGACAGCAGATATCCGGGCAGTCAGGGCAGTTCTGTCATTAAAGTATTTGATATGACAGCAGCGACTACAGGAATCAATGAAACCAATGCAAGGAAAGCCGGTCTCGATGTAGATACGGTAATCCTTTCACCTATGAGCCATGCCGGTTATTATCCGGGAGGCAAGGTGATGACCATGAAAGTTGTTTTTGAAAAAGAAACATATCGTCTTCTGGGGGCTCAGATTGTTGGCTACGAAGGGGTGGACAAACGGATCGATGTATTGGCTACAGCGATTCATGCGGGAATGAAAGCTACGGAGCTTAAAGACCTGGATCTGGCCTATGCTCCACCGTATTCTTCTGCCAAGGATCCTGTGAATATGGCTGGTTTTATGATAGACAATATTTCGAAAGGCATATTGAAACAATGGCATCTGGAGGATGTTGATCTTTTACCTCGGGATGGAAGTGTGACTCTTTTAGACGTGAGAACTGTTAGAGAATATGGCAATGGTCATATCGAAGGATTCAAAAATATTCCGGTAGATGAACTTCGGGAACGTCTGGATGAGATTGAAAAAGGTAAACCCGTTTATGTGATCTGTCAAAGTGGACTTAGAAGCTATATCGGAACATGTATATTGGAAGGAAACGGATATAAAGCCTATAACTTCTCAGGAGGATTCCGTTTTTACGATGCGGCGATGCATGACCGGTGTCTCATTGAAACAGCAACTGCCTGCGGAATGGATCAGTAAAATATATGCCCATCTTCAATGTTTAAAGGTTGAAGATGGGCATTCGTTTATACATTTTGTAAATGTTCTAATTTTTCTTTATTCAGAATCGTTACGGTACCACGAGACAGTTTGACCATGCCTTCGCTTTGAAAATAGCGGAGCATTCGTGTAATGACTTCCCGGTGTGTACCCAGATGATTGGCAATGGCTTCATGAGTCAGTTTCAATTTATCACTTTCTTCAATCGAAGATTCTTCCAGAAGAAAAGATGCAACCCTTTTATCAAGGCTTTTCCACATGATCTGCTCGATCAGCCACATGACATCAGAAAAACGGGCAGCCATCAGTTCATTGGTATAATTTGCCACGGGTGCGGATTCTTCCATAATGCTTTTATAGATTTCGGTCGGAATGATCCAAAACTCGGTATCCTTTTCTGCCTCAATGGTCACGTCAAACTGAATGGAACGCATCATGCAGGAGGCGGAAAACAGGCACATATCTCTATCAAACAGGCGATAAATGGTAATCTCACGCCCCTCATCAGAGAGAATATATGCACGAAGCTGTCCGGACTTGACAAGAAGAAGACCGGTACAGTCCATGTTTCCATTATGAATGAGGGTTCCTTTCTCGACTTTTCGTGTAATAAGCCCTTTCTGGGTACGATTTTTCTGATCTGCAGTCAGTTGATTCCATATGGGAAAATAGTTTTCAAATTTCATGTTCCATTCCTCCTTGCATTGTTTATTATTATATCTTTGTTTTGGACATATGTCAAATATATTATTGACATATGCCCGAAAACAGCTTATACTGTGAGAAAAGGTTTTCCAAAGGGGGAGTTTTATGCCAAGACCTATGAAATGCAGAAAAGTCTGCCACTTTCCACAAATATTGGAGTTTTCGCCCGTTGATATAAAAACAGAAAGAGAACCGGTCATTTTGGCTGTGGATGAGTATGAAACGATTCGTCTGATTGATAAACAAGGTTTCAGTCAGGAACAATGTGCGGCTTTTATGCAGATCGCAAGAACAACGGTACAGAGAATCTACGAAAGTGCGAGGAAAAAGCTGGCAGATGCTATTGTAGATGGACGTCCGCTTCGGATCGAAGGAGGAGATTTCTGGCTTTGCAATGGACAGAGTGCGAATTGCGGTCAGCATGGCTGTTTCAAACAGATGGTTTATCAGCAATATAAAATAGAAAAAGGAGAACATATTATGAGAGTAGCAGTGACTTATGAGAAAGGACAGATTTTCCAGCACTTCGGTCATACCGAACAGTTCAAGGTCTATGATGTGCAGGAAGGAAAGATCATCGATTCAAAAATTGTAGATACGAATGGCAGCGGCCATGGTGCATTGGCTGGCATACTGACTGCGCTGAGTGCAGATGTTCTGATCTGCGGTGGTATCGGTGGAGGTGCCAAGGCAGCTCTGGAAGCAGCAAATATCAAGCTTTATGGAGGTGTGTCCGGAAATTCAGACGATGCAGTCGCCGCTCTCCTTGACGGAAATCTTGCATTTAACCCGAACATAATGTGTAATCACCATAATCAGCATCATGGAGAGAATCATAATTGTGGAGAGCATGGCTGCGGTGAACATCATTGTGGAGAGTAACACTAATTTGGTGATAACATCACGGAAGAAAATATGTGGTTTGTTATAATCAAATAAGGAGGTGTGATAACAGATGAAACAAATGGTATGTTCTGTTTGCTCGTATACATATGACGAAGCAAAAGGTATTCCGGAGGCGGGAATTGCCCCGGGAACAAAATGGGAAGAACTTCCGGAAAACTGGAAGTGTCCATGGTGCGGCGCAGGAAAAGAAGCTTTTCGTGAGAAAAAGGACGAGGGTCAGACTGTAACTCAGGAGAAATTAGAAAAACCACATGTGGAAAAAGAATTATCTGCAATGGAAATGAGTATTATATGTTCTAATTTGTCCAGAGGATGTGAAAAACAGTATCTTCAGGATCAGGCTGACGCATTTAAAAAACTTGCTGACTTTTTTAAATCCAAGGCGGAACCGGTGGGAGAAGCAAATGTTCAGAAATTATTGGAGCTGATCGAAACGGATCTTGCGGTAGGATATCCTTATGGCAATTCTGTTTCTTCCGAAAAACCAGACAGAGGAGCGTTGAGATGCCAGGTGTGGAGCGAAAAAGTAACTCGCATGCTCAAATCCCTTTTATCCCGTTATGAAGCAGAAGGTGAGAAGATGCTGGAAAATACTGGTGTATATGTTTGTACGGTTTGCGGGTTTGTTTACGTAGGAGATTCCGCTCCGGAGCTTTGTCCGGTATGTAAAGTTCCGAGTTGGAAGTTCGAAAAAATGGAAAGGAGGGCGTAGTAGTGGCTGATAAATATGCGGTTAGAAATCTTAGATTATGTACCAAGGACTGTCTTTGCCTGTATGTTTGTCCTACAGGTGCAACAGATACAGAGAACAGTATCATTGATGTAAATAAGTGTATTGGCTGCGGGGCTTGTGCAGATGCCTGTCCTTCTTCCGCAATATCAATGGTGCCAAAGAATTGCCCACCTCAGCAGAAGAAAGAAGATCATGTGGTAGAAGCACTTCGAGGATTAATTCAGAGTAAAGCACAGGCTGAATGCATAGCAGCAGAATTACCGGATACTTTAAGTGTGGCAGTTGAAAAGTCAAGCCGTTTAATGGCAGAAGATCTGTGCAGGGAAGCAGGATTCATGTTGCCGCAAAGCGGCAATACAAAACAATTTCTGGATGCAATCAGGAGCTATCCGGATATTCCACAGGAAGAAGTGGAATTTTTATTAAAATCAATTCATTTTAACGAGAAAACGGAGGAATTAAAAATGGAAAAATGGAAATGTACAGTATGTGGTTATGTTCATGAAGGACCTATGACAGAAGATTTTAAATGTCCGGTATGCAAACAGGGAGCAGACAAATTTGTAAAAATAGAAGAAACACCTGTTGCAGAAGCAAAGAATCCATTTGCCGGTTCTAAAACAGAAAAAAATCTCTGGGAAGCATTTGCCGGAGAATCTCAGGCTCGTAATAAATATACATATTTTGCATCTGTTGCTAAGAAAGCCGGATATGAGCAGATTGCAGCATTATTTTTACAGACAGCTGAAAACGAAAAAGAGCATGCAAAATTATGGTTCAAAGCGCTTGGGGAATTAGGCGATACAGCTGAAAATCTTCTCCATGCAGCAGAGGGTGAAAATTTTGAATGGACCGATATGTATGACCGTATGGCGAAAGAAGCTGATGAAGAAGGGTTCCATGAACTTGCAGAGCAGTTCAGAGGTGTTGGAGCCATTGAAAAAGCACATGAAGAGAGATATCGTGCACTTCTTCATAACGTAGAAGCGAAACAGGTATTTGAAAAAGCTGGTATTGTTATGTGGGAATGCCGCAATTGCGGACATCTTGTAACTGGTACAAAAGCACCGGAAGTATGCCCTGTATGTAAACATCCGCAGAGCTTCTTTGAAGTGAGAAAAGAGAATTATTAATAATATGCGAAGAGGCATAATATTGGCCTTTAGATGATGAAAGCATAAGAGCATGATTTTGTCACCTGCCGGGTTATTCCGGCAGGTGAATTTTGTTAAGGGGGGACATACGATGAAGCGAGGAGATGTCAGCTTTACGTTTCTGAACCGTATCGAGGAAGTTGAACTGAATATTAAAGATGAAAGATGGCAGTCTGCGCTGGCACTTGCATTGACCCTTCCAGACATTTGTGGAGGGATTGCATTTCCTGACATTGTGAAAAGATATCGGGATGGCCGGGTGATGTTGGATCGGCAGAAGAATCCGACACGTGATGTAGGTGGACAGTATATCAGATGGTTTGATGAATATGCTGGCGATTTTTTTAAGGTATCATCAAAAGACCCAGTTCCTTATATTTGTGGGGAACGGTGCTGGCAACTTCGATGTGAATATCTGCACCAAAATAAAGGATTTTTGAATGATGTAACAGAAAGCTCCATACACTTTCATCTTGGAATTAATTGTGGAACATCTGTCTGTCAGTTAGATGAATCCAATGTGCAGAATGGATTAACAGATATTCGGATTGACATTGAACAGTTCTGTCTACGTATGTGCCGTGCTGCAAAAAAGTATTATTATGATGTAAATAAAGAAAAAGATTTTAGTCTATACAATACTCCGGTATTGGATTTTATCCAAACGAAAAAGGAATTTAGATCCAATCCTCTGATTGTTGTTATGTGTACCAAGCCGATGTATGCAAATGGATTAAGTATGACATTAAAACAGATTTCCACGCAGATCTTAATTTGCCAGGCGGCAGAAGAAGCACGAAAAAATCTAGGAAAACGAAAACCCGCCATCTGGATTGTTACAGAAGAAATGATGGAACAACAAGATCAACCTTGGAGATCAGGAATAAACAGACCAGTCATTATACTGACACGTGATATTGAAAAAGACTATCAGATCCAAAAAACAGATGGAAAACTTACAGTTCTTAGTTTTCCGATACAGCCGGAAGTCTTACGAAATGCAGTAAAACAGTATTTGATGTAAAGGAGAGTCATGTGATGCAGATTATTCTATCAGTTTTATTTGCCATACTTCTTTTTTTTGTTTTCATAGATCTTTATAAAAAAAACAGGATTTGTAAAATACAGGAAAAACAAATAGATAAATTACAACAGAATGTGAATAATATTGGGGAAAAGTTGAACAGACAGAAAAAGACTTGTCAGGAGATATGGGATGCAGCAAATACCATTCATTTGTATGCGTCTCTCTCTGAAGAAGAAACACAATCAAAGGATTTGAAAGTAAAGCAGTCAGAAATAAGGCAGCTTTCGGAAAAGATTATTTCTTTAAGTGACAACAGAGTATAAAGCGTATATTACCTTCGTATGATTTGATTTATACGGAGGTTTCTTTTTGCCCTTTTTCTTATCTTTGCAAATTTTGGCTGAACTGACCGCTCGTTTCGCTAACGGCTGACCACCCATTTCACTAGAGCTGATCACGCATTTCGACAGCTGACCAACTTTGATATAGTGATTGAGGTAGCTATTGCTACACATCATTCAAAGGAGGAAGATTTGTTACAGTATAACAGAAAATGTTAGAGGAATGTCCGATGTTAAATAAGAACTACCAGTCATCTGACTGACCACATTTTAAATTATGGTTTATAACCAATATTTTCCGGCAGTGAAATACCTGCCGGTTTCTTATGTCCGGAAGGAACTATGTGAGAAGAATAGAAAAAACAATATTGGTTGTATTTCTGATTGTTTCTATGGCTTGCATAAGTACTGAAGAGCAAGAAGAGTTCTATAGTTCATATTGCAGGGAAAACACTACAGGGGAGAAATGTTTCAAATGATGAATGTTTCTCCCCTCATATTTAAAGGCAATTTTTAGTAGTTTATTTGTTATGGCGAAGATTCATGAAACAATAATTTAAAAATTATTGGACATACCTTGTATGAATGTCCATATTTTTAACATAGCAAAGGTGTTTGTCTATTGTCGTTGAGAGGATATCTGATATGCTGAAATAGAGGATACTTGAAATAATGTATATAGAATTTAAAAGTATATTTCTGGAGATAAGAATACTAGGAGGTAGTATAATGAAGGAATTTTATTTGCCATCCACGGATGGAAAAAATCATCTGCACGTTGTTATTTGGGAGCCAAATATGCCAGTAATTGGAATTGTCCAGATTTCACATGGAATGATTGAATATATTAAACGATATGATCAATTCGCCAGATACCTAAACAGACAGGGTATTCTTGTAATTGGGAATGACCATCTTGGTCATGGAGAAACGGCAAAAACAGATGACAATTTGGGGTATTTTTGTCCAAGCAACATGAGTGAAACTGTCGTTGCAGATTTATATGAAGTAACCCGTTTTGCAAAGAAAAATTACCCTAATGTTCCTTACTTCTTGTTTGGACACAGTATGGGGTCATTTATGGCAAGGCGCTATATAATGGCATATGGAAATGAGTTGGATGGAGTGATTATTTCCGGAACAGGCAACCAGTCTGGAAGTGTACTGAAAGCTGGTAAAATAATGGTATCGCTGACTAAATTCTTTAAGGGAGACCGCTATAGATCCAAGATGCTGAAAAATATGTTTTTCAGCAAATTTAATGATCATATTCCAAACGTCAGGACATCAAATGATTGGCTTACAAAGGATGAAACTATTGTTGATAAATATAATACGGATAAGTATTGTACATATTTTTTTACGGTAAATGGATACCGTACTTTATTGGACGTGCTGTCATTCATACAGAATTCAGATAATATTGCAAAAATCCCGAAGGACCTTCCTGTGTTTTTGATTGCAGGAGAAGAAGACCCTGTTGGTAATTATGGAAAAGCAGTTAAACATGTTTATGAAATCTACAAAAAAGCAGGAATTAAGGATATTTCGATAAAACTTTATAAAAATGACAGACATGAATTGATCAATGAGACAGACAAAGAAGACGTTTATGACGATATCAGGCATTGGCTGATTTGTCATTTGTAATTTGATTTATCTACAATAAAGTACTGAATTTTTTTGGTTTTAGGAAGTTTCAGTGCTTTATTTTTTTGTTCATTGTGGGAAATATGTGAGTTAGTGTATAATAATTTTCAAACGAATGGAATGATATACAGAACGAGGAGGGATTGATAAGTGTCGGATATTACAAAAAGAGCATTAGAGGCATCTCTCAAAAAGATGTTACTGAAAAAGCCGGTTACCAAAATTACAATTAGTGATATTACAGAAGACTGCGGTGTCAACCGTGCAACTTTTTATTATCATTTCAAAGATATTTATGACCTCATTGAATGGTCCTGTGAGGAGGATTCCCGCATAGCAGCAAATGGAAATACTACATATGATACATGGGAACAGGGATTTCTGAATATTTTTCATGCCGTAGAAGAAAACAAGCCTTTTATACTTAATGTTTACCGTCATGTCAGTCAGGAACAGATTATTCAATATCTGTACAGGGTTGTTTATCAATTGATTATTAATGTTGTTGAAGAATGCGCACAAGGCATGAGTGTCAGGGATGAGGATAAAAAATTTATTGCCGATTTTTACAAGTATGCTTTTGTGGGTATGATGCTGGACTGGATACGGAAGGACATGAAACCGTCACCGGAAAAGATGATTTTCAGACTGAGTAATTTAATAGAGGGAGATATCATTCGTATGCTTGAAAAATGCCGGATTGATAAGCCATATGATAATATCAACAAATGATGAAGTTTGTCGAAAAAAACAACAATATAGCCCTGTCATCGAAGAATTCGATGATGGGGCTATTCTGTTGATTGTGAGTAGTTATCATTCAATGTATATTGAGGATGTAATTGAAAAACATATATAACGAATTGAAATTCAGGAGGTATGATTATGTATTATTCAAGTGGAAACTATGAAGCTTTTGCTCATCCGAAGAAACCAGAAGGAGTAGATCACAAGTCAGCTTATATTATTGGTACAGGGCTGGCAGCACTTTCAGCCGCATGTTACCTTGTCCGTGATGGTCAGATGAAAGGTGAACGTATACACATTTTTGAAAAAGATCCGATTCCTGGTGGTGCCTGTGATGGGTTTGAATATCCGGGTGTAGGTTATGTAATGCGTGGCGGACGTGAAATGGATAACCATTTTGAAGTTATGTGGGATTTGTTCCGTTCTATCCCATCTATTGAAACTGAGGGAGTCAGTGTACTGGATGAGTATTATTGGCTCAATAAAGAAGATCCGAATTACTCTCTTTGCCGTGCGACTGTCAACCGGGGACAGGATGCACATACAGATAAGAAATTTGCAGTTTCAGACAAAGCACAGATGGAGATCATGAGGCTGTTCTTCACTCCGGATGAAGAATTGTATGATAAACGTATCGATGAATATTTTGACGACGAGGTATTTGATTCAAATTTCTGGCTGTACTGGCGGACGATGTTTGCGTTTGAAAACTGGCACAGTGCACTGGAAATGAAGCGTTATATTAAGCGCTATATCCACCATATCGGAGGTCTTCCTGACTTCACGGCTCTGCGTTTTACAAAATATAATCAGTATGAGAGTATGATCCTTCCGATGGTAAAATATCTGGAAAATGCCGGTGTCGTATTCCACTATAATACAAAGGTTGTAAATGTTGAGTTTGATGTTACATCCAACAGAAAGCAGGCTACCCGTATTGAACTTGAGGCGGAAGGTGAAACACGTTTCGTAGACCTCACAGAGGATGATCTTGTGTTCATCACAAATGGTGGATGTGTGGAAAACTCTGCAATGGGATCCCAGAATACGCCGGCTCCATATAATCCGGAAATCAAGCCAGGTGGCGGATGGGATATGTGGAGACGTATTGCCGCCCAGAGTCCTGACTTTGGAAACCCTGATAAATTCTGTTATGACAGTGAGCTGTGTAACTGGATGAGTGCCACTGTGGAGACACTGGATCAAAGAATTATTCCATATATCACAAATATCTGCAAACGAGATCCGTTTACTGGTAAAGTGGTCACTGGCGGTATTGTATCTGTAAAAGATTCCAGCTGGCTTTTGAGTTGGACGATTAACCGTCAGCCACAGTTCCGTTCCCAGCCAAAAGACCATTGTCTCGTTTGGGTATATGCGCTCTTTAATGACAGACCTGGTGACTATGTCAAAAAGCCAATGAGAGATTGTACAGGAAAAGAGATCTGTATGGAATGGCTGTACCATATTGGTGTGCCGGAAAACGAGATCGAAGAACTGGCTGAGAACAGTGCAAACACAGTTCCGGTCATGATGCCTTATATTGATGCCTTTTTCATGCCTCGTAATGATACGGATCGTCCAAAAGTTGTGCCTGATGGAGCAGTAAACTTTGCATTTATTGGCCAGTTTGCCGAGACCGCAAGGGATACTATTTTTACAACAGAGTATTCCATGCGTACCGGTATGGAAGCTGTTTATACCTTGCTTAATGTAGACCGTGGAGTTCCGGAGGTTTGGTGCAGCACATATGATGTGAGGGATCTTTTGAATGCGACTGTCAAATTGCGTGATGGAGAACCACTGACTCAGATGAAGCTGGGAATCAAGGAAAAGATTGCTGTTAAAAAGGCTTTAGACTTTATCAAAAACACAGATGTGGAAAAACTGCTGAAAGAATATCATGTTATTTGAGTTTGAAAAAATTGAAATAATCATATTCTTTTCCATGATAAACAAATAAGCAAAAGCTTTCCGTTGCCGACATTTATGTCGGCAATGGGAAGCTTTTATTGATCTTGAACTTTGAATGAATCCAGACAAACATGTTAAGATTGCCTAGTTTTTGGATATATAGAAGACGTTTGCCCATAGAAGAAGAATGAAATAGTATGTAGAATTTAGGCAAGAAAAAGAGAATGGAGGTGAAAATATTGAAAAAGATTCGTATGGCAAGAGATGGGTATGTTTTGATTTCAATTATTTTCTATATAGCTGGAATCGTATGTATGACAATACCATCTATATCCCCACTGGTGCTATGTATCACAGGGGGCATCATATTAGTTGCCTATGGAATTGTTAAGATTATTGGATATCTTTCAGATGATTTGTATGATCTGGCTTTCCAATATGATCTGGCCTGTGGAATATTCCTGATAGTGCTAGGAGTGATAGTGCTTGGATGTAATTTGCGTATCCGTTCATATCTTTCCCCAGGACTAGGATTGTTGATTTTGCTTGACGCTGTATTAAAAGTTCAGACTGCAAAAGACGCAAAAGTATTTGGACTTGAAATATGGAAATGGATATTGACACTTTCCATCATTGTAGCTGCTTTTGGGATCTTAATTATAATAAAGCCGTTTCAGGAAAGTCAGATCAGTCATGTCATTATCGGAAGCGGTTTTTTTGCAGAAGGTCTCATGAATCATCTCACAGTCAAGGAGACGGTGAAGATTTCAAAACAAATCCAAGGACAGGAAAAGAACGAGGAAGATACTGACTGGGAAGAATAAAATGTTTAAGTAAAACTTATTATTAACAAATATAAAATTATAGGGAGGAATTCTATTATGAACGCATCAAATACTTTAAAGAAACTGGGAATCGAGCAGACATTCAATTATATTTACAAGGATCCGGATAAGCATATGCCGAAGATGATGGACTGGGCGGATAAATTTGCTGATGGTGAATTTATTTCTCAGAGAAAAATAATTCGGGAAGCAATTACAGATCCGGAACATCCTTATTATAGCTATATCCGCCGTCTTTTTAAAGAGGTAGATCCCAATGTGACTAAGACACTTGCCGTGAATCTTTTTATTAATGCCAGTCTGGTTGGCTGGAAAAAGGAAGAAGAACTGAGAAAGAAGTATAACTGTAATATTCCATGGGCTATCCTTCTGGATCCCACATCGGCCTGTAATCTGCACTGTACTGGTTGTTGGGCAGCGGAATATGGACACAAATTAAATCTTACTTATGATGAGATTGATGATATTATCTGCCAGGGAAAAGAATTGGGCGTTTATTTGTACATTTACACTGGCGGCGAGCCACTGGTTCGTAAAAAAGACTTGATTCGGATCTGTGAAAAGCATTCGGATTGCGTCTTCCTCTGCTTTACAAATTCCACATTAATTGACGAAGAATTTGCGGATGAAATGCTCCGTGTAGGTAATTTTGTACCAGCCATTTCTCTGGAAGGATTTGAAGAGGCAACTGATGGACGACGTGGAACTGGTGTATATCAGAAAGTACGTAAAGCCATGGAACTTCTCAGAAGAAAGAAACTGATTTATGGAATCTCTTGCTGCTATACCAGCGCTAATTATGATTCAATTACATCAGAGGAATTCTATGATACATTGATTGAAATGGGTGCCTATTTTGTATGGTATTTCCATTATATGCCGGTAGGAAACGATGCTGTTCCAGAGTTGATGCCTACACCGCAGCAGCGTACCGGAGTTTATGAGAAAATCCGTCGTTATCGTGCCACAAAGCCATTATTTGCACTGGATTTTCAGAATGATGCAGAATATGTTGGCGGATGTATCGCCGGTGGTCATCGCTACTTACATATAAATGCTAACGGTGATATTGATCCTTGCGTATTTATCCATTATTCAGATTCTAATATTCGGGAAAAGACGCTTCTGGAAGCACTGCAGTCACCGATGATGATGGCTTACCATGATAATCAGCCATTTAATGATAATATGCTTCGTCCGTGTCCTATGCTGGAAAATCCTGACAAGCTTCGTGCAATGGTTGAAAAATCAGGTGCTCACTCAACAGATCTTCAATCTCCAGAAACGGCAGAACATCTTTGTGCAAAATGTGACCAGTATGCGAAGAATTGGAAGCCGGTTGCAGATGAACTTTGGAAAGAGAACAGGGCGAAAAAGAAAATTGCAGATTAAAGAAAAACTATAAATTTGAACATTGAAGTATTTATTCAGGTAATCGAAATAAATGAAAGGAAATAAAAAATGAACAAAAGTAAACGATTTTTTACATCAGAGTCTGTCACAGAAGGGCATCCAGATAAAATGTGTGATGCTATTTCAGATGCCGTGCTGGATGAATTATTGAAGCAGGATCCTATGAGCCGGGTGGCGTGTGAGACGGTAACGACTACAGGTCTTGTTATGGTAATGGGAGAAATTACTTCCAATGCATATGTAGATATCCAGAAGGTGGTTCGAGATACAATCAGGGAAATTGGATATACAAATGCAGAGTATGGTTTTGATGCAGATACCTGTGGTGTGTTAACAGCCATTGATGAACAGTCGGCAGATATAGCAATGGGTGTGGATAGGGCTCTTGAGGCAAAAGAACATAATTTGTCGGATGAAGAGATTGAAGCCATCGGAGCTGGAGATCAGGGGATGATGTTTGGATATGCGACGAATGAGACTAAGACGTATATGCCCTATCCCATTGAGCTTGCACATAAGCTGGCATTGCAGCTGACAAAAGTACGAAAAGAAGGAATACTTCCATATTTGAGACCAGATGGAAAAACCCAGGTAACTGTAGAATATGATGAAAAGGACAAACCATTCAGACTGGATGCCGTAGTGCTTTCTACACAGCATGATCCGGACATAACACAGGGACAGATTCAGTTGGATATTAAAAAATATGTGTTTGACGAAATCCTACCAGGTGGAATGGTGGACGAGAATACAAAATTCTATATCAATCCAACAGGCCGTTTTGTAATAGGTGGACCGCATGGAGACAGTGGATTGACAGGCCGTAAGATTATTGTAGATACATATGGAGGATATGCGCGGCATGGTGGTGGAGCTTTTTCGGGAAAGGACTGTACTAAGGTAGATCGCTCTGCATCATATGCGGCCCGTTATGCGGCAAAAAACATTGTAGCGTCAGGGTTGGCTGAAAAATGTGAGGTGCAGCTTTCCTATGCTATTGGTGTAGCACAGCCCACCTCAATTATGGTGGACACGTTTGGAACAGGAAAACTTTCAGATGAGAGAATTACGGAGATTATAAGAGAGAACTTTGATTTTCGCCCAGCTGGTATTATCAAAGAATTGACATTAAGAAGACCTATTTACAGACAGACAGCTGCTTATGGACATTTTGGAAGGGAAGATGTGGATCTTCCATGGGAAAGGTTGGATAAAGCCAATGAATTAAAGAAATATTTGTAATAGTATAAAAATGGCACAGGAGGATTATGAGATGAACGTTGCGATTGTAACAGACAGCAACAGTGGGATCTTTGAACAAGAAGGAAAGATTCTAGGTGTCCATGTCATTCCAATGCCGGTGATTCTGGAAGGGAAAACATATTATGAAGGCATTGATTTAATTCATGAGGAGTTTTATCAATGCCTTGAGGAAAACAGAGAAGTTTTTAGTTCACAGCCTTCGCCGGCAGAAGTGACAGACATGTGGGATAAGCTGCTATTATCTGAATATGATGAAATTGTATATATTCCAATGTCCAGTGGACTCAGTGGATCCTATCAGACAGCTCAGGCCCTGGCGCAGGATTATGAAGAAAAAGTACAGGTGGTTGATAATCATCGTATTTCTGTTACCCAGAGGCAGTCTGTGTTGGATGCACTGGTGCTGAAAGAAAAAGGGTGTTCTGCAAAAGAAATAAAAGAAGCTTTAGAACAAACTGCTTATGAATCCATTATCTATGTAGGCGTGGAAACCTTAGAATATTTGAAAAAGGGAGGACGTGTTACTCCGGCGGGAGCTGCCATGGGCACATTATTAAGTATAAAACCACTGCTCGTAATTGCTGGAGAACGTTTAGATGCCTATGCAAAAGTTCGTGGAACAAAAAGCTGTAAAAAGCGTCTGCTTATGGAAATGAATACAATTGCAGATGAATTTCATAAAAATAGTGATGAGATATATGTGGGCGTCGCAGGGAGCTTCGGAAAAAAAGAAGAACATCAGGAATGGATGGAAATGGCCCAAGAGATGTTTCCTTGGGAAGATGTTAAATACGATCCGCTGACATTCAGTATCAGCTGTCATGTGGGGCCAGGGGCTTTCGGTATGGGGATAAGTAGAAAAATAAGAATTTAGAATAAGTGGGGAATCAAATGAAGCGTTCATGGTTTAGAGCATTGCTCTTGAGACGAGTACAAGTATTATATCTGTACGCCATATTTGATTGTCGATGACAGCATGGTATCTGCATTATGCTTAGCGGCTAAAAGCGGTGTAGATGTGCGGATTATCACTCCTCATATTTATGACAAGGCCTTGATTCATTTGACTACACGATCATATTACAGGGAATTGATATATGGTGGTGTGAAAATATATGAATATTCAAAAGGATTTATGCATTCTAAAATATTTGTTTCCGATGACCAGATAGCGACTGTAGGAACAACGAATTTAGATTTTAGAAGCCTCTATCTGCATTTCGAATGTGGAGTATGGATGTATAACAGTAAGGCAGTATTACAAATAAAAAAAGATTATTTTGATACATTGAATGAGTGCACGCAGATTACATTAGAAGAGTGTATAGAAAGGTTGCCAATAAGGGTATTTCAGGAAATCTTGAGAATATTTGCCCCGCTAATGTAAAGAGCACCGCCAAGTTGAAGCGGTGCTCAATCTATTCGGGTATTATATACTTGAAGATTCGGACAATTCAAGAAATGCCTGCTTCAAAGAATCTCCAATCAAATCAGTAATACGAGTAACTGACTTCAAAAGGTCAAAGTTCATGTTTTTGTCCAGCCAATCTAATGTGTATCCAAGAAGGCAACATTTATAGTACTGTATTAGGATAGTTTTATCTTCAGAAGGAATATTCAAATCTTTGGTAACAGTATGTATGTATTGAGTTACTGTGTAGAGTATGATTCTTTCCAATTCGTTTTGGAATACATCTCGTTTCACAGAACGGTATATATGGAGCATGGCCTTTTTGCGTTTTAAGCAACGTTCAACAATTGGAATCAAGCAATCCGTCGGTGAACCAAAATGTCCGTTAGTCTGGATGATTTGATCTACATCAGATTTTATTGTAGTTTCCAGAAGCTCAGGAATGTCATGAAAATGATAGTAAAAGGTGTTTCGGTTGACTTGGCAGCGTTCTACAATATCCCTTACAGTAATCTTGGTGTAGGGACGTTCTTCCAGCAACTGCCAGAAAGCATCTATGATGGCAGATTTTGTATGGTTCATATATATATCAACTCGCTTTTTGTTTTTTTATATCGTAGCATAAAATGTCGAATGATACAATGATGCAGAACAATGAAAAAATTTGGAAAGATGATAAAAGGTATTTTGAAAATATGGTTCTTTTATTTGATAGTATGTCTAGCAATCCTGCCTCTGTATCACAAACGAGCTGATGAAGAAAACAGAGAGTGTGAAAGGGTGTTAAATATGGCTGGACAGGAGAGAATATTAAATATTGAAAATAATGTGGATGCGTTGGTGTGGCGGCTCCGTTTAATCGAATCGGCAAAAGAAAATATTATGCTTTCAATTTTTGATTTTTGTGACGATAACAGTGGTCAGGATATGATGGCTGCACTATTAAATGCTGCAGATAGAGGTGTAAAAGTTCAGATATTAGTTGATGGCATGGAGAAAATTATCAAATAATAGAACAGAGTGTAGAAAAAAGGATTTTTTATGGAATCCTGCGCATTTTAATTATTCCGTTTCGACATTTGCTATAAAAAGCAGAAATAGTAAATATTATTGATGAATGTGAGAGTTTACTAAAACTGGGAGGAGTAAAATATGAAAACGTTGAAAAAAATAAAGCTGGATATGTGGACAAATGCAATCATGGCGGTATTGATTGGTGTATTATTCATAATAAAACCACATGATTCCTTAAAAGTAATTGCGATAATTGCAGGTATTCTGATTTTGTGCAGTGGGATTTTTGATCTGGTTTGTGATTCAAAATTACGACGAAATACTTATTTTACATATGGAACGTTATTTGAAGGCATTTTGAAATGTATTTTGGGAATCTTTATCATCACACATGGGGGAATTACAATAGTGTTGTTTTCTTATGTGTTTAGTATTGTCATCATAATCAATGGAGTAATCTGTATGGAGACGGCTGTTTGCATGAAAGACATATTTCATGTGCGCTGTACATCATATGTTATTCTATCATGTATTATTATTCTGGTTGGAATTAGTATGCTGTTCTTTTCACCGGATACAGTTTCAGCCGCTGCATTAATGGCAGGAATTATCTTCATTTTAAATGGTATTATTGACATTTTTATATTATACCGATTGAGCAAAATAGGTAAAAAATATGCTCTTGAAATGAAGAATGTGTTTGATGAAGTAAATGGAAATATAATAGACGAATAGATATAAGAAGTACTTTATGATTATAATTATGAATGAGAAAAGTTGGATGAAAATCAGAAACAAAGAAAAAAAACAAAAGAGTGAGAAAAAATCAGAAATGAAGCTAAAGAAACTCACTCCTTTAGCAGCAATTATTCTGATGACACTGATTCTTTTAGTGATTGTAAGAAAATCAGAAGAACCTTTGTCTGTAGAAACGATATTGAAGTATACACCTGAAAATATGATTTTGGCTGCGTGTGTTTTAGTTTTGTTCTTTGCTCTCAAAAGCCTTACAATTATGTTCCCATTGTCGATTTTATATTTGAGCAGTGGAGTTCTGTTTACACCATTTATAGCTGTGATGGTAAGTATGGTTGGACTGACGACAACCATTACGATTCCTTATTGGATCGGAAGATACAGCGGTGAGGATATTATACAGTATATTGGGACTAGATATCCCAAGGTTCAACAATTGGCAGGATATCAGAATGAAAATGCTTTTTTTGTATGCTTTATAACCAGAATTGTTGGATTTTTGCCAGGTGACATTGTCAGCCTGTATTTTGGCGCTTGTGGAGCGAAATTCAGCACTTATCTGACAGCAGGAATAAGCGGTTCTTTGCTCAGTATTGTTACTACTACTTTGCTTGGAACTAAGTTGAGCAATCCGTTTTCAATAGAATTTATCATGGTATTATTATTAAGAATTTTGGTTTCTGGCGGAACTGTAGTCTTGAAACACTATATGACTAAAAGAGCGGGAGAGAAATGAGAAAAATGAATAGAATATTAAAAGTCAAGAGTATATTGTTTCCATCTCTAGGATTAATCTGTATTTTGTTTTCTGATAGAGTAACTCTTCTGTTGCCTTATTTATTAGGATTGGAAATAATAGCAGTTAGTTTTCCATTTTGTAATATATCCCATTCAGGATAATTGATGATGATAAGTATATTGATCCTTCGTATGATTCAATTCATACGGAGGTTTCTTTTTGCCCTTTTTCTCATCTTGACATTTTTTTACTAAAACATGTTGTATAAGCCCCTCTGAAACTTTGGATATATAGAGGGACATTTATATCCGCGAGCAACAAGCCAAGCGGACATGCTTGCATGTCCATTTGGCGACTGCCGCGAGAGCCAAATGCCCCGTCACTTGCGGGAGTATTTGGAATGCCGCCTCCAAAATAATGAAATGTGAGGTAATGACATATGTCAGAGAAAAGATGTTATACAGTAAAAGAGTTACAGGAAATTCTTGGAGTCAGCAGACCGACAATATATAACCTTCTGAAGAAAAATGAGTTCCGGTGGATCCAGCTGGATGGCGGAAAGTACCGTATTTCCAAAAAAAGCTTTGATGACTGGCTGGATAAGTTGCCGGAATCTTCTAACTAATCTCCTATCCGGATGAAAAATCGACATCCTAAATTTTTTTGAAAAAGTGCGGTATGGTATGGGAAGAAGGAGGAAAGATTCATGGATGAGAAGGGAAAAATGAATACCAAGGAATACGAAGAACTGATAAAGGAAGTGAAAGCAAACAGCCCATACAAGAGGCTGTCTTCTGCGAAAAAGAAATGGATGAGTGTTTCTGAGATGGGCGAGCTCCTGGGACTTAAAAAGACGGATCGGTATTGGCTGGTACATAAAAACTTTTTTGAGACCAAAGAGATTGCCGGAAAGATGCGGGTCAATATTGAGAGTTTTGAAAAGTGGTATGCGAATCAGATTAAATATCATAAAGTCAACGGAGAAGAACCGGGAAAGGAATTGAAAGAATGGTCTTATTCTGTTCCGGAACTTGCAGAAATGCTGGAGCTTACGGATGGTGTCATTTATGACCTGATCAAGCAGAATAAGATTGAGGTTGTGATTGTGGACTACTGGAAACGTGTACCAAAAGCTGCATTTCAGAAATGGTATGACGGACAGTCCAGATACCGCACGAAGGAGGATAAAAAGAGGGACGCGGAAATGGAGGCCGCTACTCTCACTATGCCGGAAATGGCCAGACAGCTGGGAATCACCAGAAATCAGGTATATGGCATCCTGAATAGTCAAAAGTATCAGCATTTCTTTGAGTTCGTCACGATCGCTGATCGAAAAAGAATCACGAAAGAAAGCTTTCAGAAGTTTCTGGAAGGGCAGGATGAATATCATCTGGATCCGGCGAACGATTATGAAGAACTGGCAATGGAAGAAAATGTGGCACTGGCGAATTATCGGAGAAAGAAACTGGCACAGACCGGGGAACGAGGAAGGAATGGCAATCTGCAGTATCTTACTATAGATGAAGCAGCCTTTATGGCAAAGGTCAGCCGGTCCATGATAAATGTCTGGTACACAAAAGGATATTTTCCGGTTGTAAAAATAAGGAACCATGTTCGGATCAAACGAAAAGAATTTGAAGCGTGGCTGGAAAAGAGAAATACAGAAAGGGGCTGTTAAATTATGGCATCGATCAGGGAACGAAATGGAAAATTTAATGTAATCTATTCCTATACTGATGCAGACGGGAAACGGAAGCAGAAATGGGAAACTTATGCTACAAAGGCAGAGGCAAAGAAACGCAAGAAAGAAATTGAATATAAAGAAGAAATGGGATCCATGATAATCCCGCAGTGTAAAACCATGAAGGATCTTCTGGCAGAATATGTTGCCCTGTATGGGAAGGACAACTGGGCATTATCTACGTATGATGGAAATGTTTCTCTCATAAATAATTATATCCTTCCGATCATCGGGGATGAAAAACTGTCGGAGATCAATACCCGTTTTATTGAAAAATATTATCAAAGATTGTTGAAAGCTCCGGCTGTGGTCAATCCTATGATTGGGAAAAGAAAGAATGAATATGTATCTACCAGTACCATCAGAGATATCCATAAACTCCTCCGAAGCTGTTTTAAACAGGCTGTCAAATGGGAACTGATGGAGAAGAATCCTTGTATCTATGCGACCGTACCAAAACATAAAACAAAGAAACGTGAGATTTGGACTGCAGAAACTCTGATGTACGCACTGGAAGTATGTGAGGATGATCGGCTAAAGCTGGCAATGAATCTTTCCTTCTCCTGCTCTCTCCGGATCAGTGAGCTTCTGGGGCTTACCTGGGATTGTGTGGACATCTCGGAGGAAGCAATTGAGGAAAACCGAGCATATCTGTTTATTAATAAGGAATCCCAGCGAGTGAGCAAATCCGCTTTAAAAGAGTTGGATGCAAAAGATGTGCTGCTGATATTTCCGGAAAAAAGCAAGACCAATAAAACAGTCCGTGTTTTGAAAACACCGAAGACAGACAGCAGTGTCCGAAAGGTTTTCCTTCCAAAGTCTGTCGCAAAGATGCTGATCGAATGGGAAGAAAAACAGGATGAGACAAAGGAAGTTCTTGGAGATGAATACATGGACTATAACCTGGTCATGGCAAGTACGTTTGGTCTTCCTTTGGGGGATGGCGCGATCCGGAAGCCATTAAATCAGTTGATTAAAGACTATGATCTCCCACCGGTTGTTTTCCATAGTCTCAGACACAGCAGTGTTACCTATAAGCTGAAACTGAATGGTGGAGATATCAAGGCAGTTCAGGGCGACTCCGGACATGCTCAGGTCAGCATGGTTACGGATGTATATTCCCACATCCTGGATGACGACCGGAAGAAAAATGCAGAATTATTTGAAGAGGCTTTTTATGAGAAGAAAAATCTGGATCCGCAGATGCATCCGAATACAGCACAAAACACGGTAGCGGTTCCGGAAGGTATTGATGCGGAATTGCTTGCAAAGGTTCTCTCCAATCCGGAGATGGCGGCATTACTTGCATCATTGGCGAAGACAATGAAGTAATGAAAGTATTTGTTTATTCTGTTTTAAATAGGGAAATAATGTAATAAGAATAATATCTAATATTTGTTTAGGTATCAAAAAAAAGAGAAAAACATAAAATCTAAAATAAATTAATTGCTGTAAAATAAAGGCTTTTTAGAGTTTAGATATAGACATATTTTTCAAACATTATTATAATTAAATCAGATTAGATATTATAGAAACTTGGGATAAGAGGAGGATTCAATGAATATAAAAGAAATCAAAATTAAAAATTTCAAATCACTTTATGATGTGTCTTTCTGCCCTGGGAATATCAATGTTTTTATTGGCGCCAATGGTTCAGGAAAATCTTCTGTTCTGGAAGCTATTGGTGTGCTGAGTGCAGCCATGACAGACCGTGTGAATAATAATAGTCTTCAGCGGAAGGGGGTTCGGCTTAGTACTTCATCATTATATAAGTCGCAGTTTCGTTCTATTGAACGAAGTATGCCAACGGTTGATTTTGCCATGAGCTGGGAGAGAAATAAAAACGAGTATGAATATTCTGTACATCTTACTACGCCTGCAGATGATGATACCTGGAAATATCATTCGGAAAGTGTTTCTAAAAACGGAGAAAATGTATTTGGACGAAGTAATCGATCAAGCGTACAATTAAATAATAAGGTAGGATATTATGCTCTGTCAGAAAAACTGAACGGAGAAGAATATACAGATATGGGAAACTATATCTCTGGGTACGGGATTTATCAGCCGGATACTCTTACTCTGCGTGGAAATGTGGCAGATCCTACACAGGTTACGCCAATCGGACTGAATGGCGGCAGACTTGCTGATGCAATGGAGGATTTATTCTCGGCTGTAGATGATGAGATAATGTTTGGAGCAATGAGCATGGATGATGTTCTTGAATTAATCGAGTGGGCATCGGATATTCATATCGCAAGGCCCAAAAAGTCGAATCTGAATCCGGGAGTTCCGAGTACACGACAGGTCATCGAATTTCAGGATCGTTTTTTAAAGGATAAAGCAGTATTTACCGGATATGATGCCAGTGAAGGTGCTTTGTATGTTCTGTTTATGCTGACACTGGCTATGCACCCGGATGTGCCGGGAATGTTTGCGATTGACAGTTTTGATCATGCTTTAAATCCTAGACTGGCAAAAAGAATCACAGAAGTATTCAGTCAGCTGATAATTGAGAGCGACAAGACGGTTTTCATGACAACACATAACCCCCTTGTACTGGATGGACTGAATCTGGCGGATGATAGGATACGACTGTTTGCCATTAATAAAAATAAGTATGGGCACGCTGAATTAAATAGAATCCAGATTTCTCAAGAACTTTTAGAAACAGGACAATCCTTATCCAGACTTTGGATTAACGGACTTCTGGGAGGTGTTCCGGAACTGTTATGAAAAAGAGGATAGGAATTGTAGGTGAAGGACCGACAGATTATCTTGTACTTAAATGCATGATCGATCAGATAACCGGAGAAGAAAATGATTATCTGAGAATTCAGCCGGAACAAAATATGCTAGGCGAGTACGGAAATGGGTGGAAAGGTGTATGGAACTGGTGTGAGTCTACAGGACAGAATCTGGATAAGATTATGAAGGGTATCTCTCCTCAGATTGATATGTTTGTAATTCAAATGGATGGGGACGTGGCTCGGAAAGAAAAAGAGGTTCATTGTCGGTGTGCAACTGTGGAATGTGAGCATAAAGGGAAAGTTCATCCATTAGGATGTGAAACATTAATAGATGGCTCATGTCCGGTAGACATTCCGTGTAAAGATCATGAGAACACACCGGAAGGATATCGCAGCCATATAACACATTGTGTTTTACAATGGCTTGGAACAGATACCGAGAGAAATGATATTATTATTACGGTGCCATGTGACAGTACAGATACATGGATTGTTGCTGCTTTTGATCCTATGGAGGAGATAGAAAAAATCCAAAATCCATGGGAGGATATTATTTCCAGAAAAAAGGATTACCATGGAATAAGAATACCAGGTCATAAAAAGAATAATCGTATATACCAGCAGCTGATTCCTACTTTGGAAAGTCATTGGAAACAAGTAATTGATCTGTGTGATTCTGCTAAATATTTTGAAAAAGCAGTAAAAGTAGCCTGGGGTGAATAAAGAAAATATCTCCATCATTTAGCAACAAAATGATGGAGATATTAATGAAATGAAGGAGATTTTGGGAAAATGGTGCCGGGCCGGCAACTGGATATGTTCGTATTTGAGTCGGCTGTCGTGGTCGAAACACCATAGACAAATTTTCAATAACGGTGTATAGTAATAATAGAAATCTGGTCAATTGAATATTCATGTAATCAGGCAGAGCCAACCTCGAAAAACCTGCGGTTTTCCTCGGTGTGTGGCTTCGCCAAATAGAACTACAAAAAATGTCTCTTGTGAGCGAGCTCACAGATCCATTTTTATGTATTTCTGCTTGGCTCTGCTGATTACATATTGTTTATCATTCCCGCTTGTAAGGGGATGGTAGCCGGTATATGATATCTGTCAGTAACAACAGAGCTTTCCCCGGATGTTAGCAGCTGCAAAGAATCTGCTAATTTTCAGGTCTTATCTGGTCTTGACAGAAAGGGTATTCAGATTACCAGAATTTGATTCGAAAATAAAAAAAGTCCTTGATAATAAAGGGCTAAATATAACAGTTCTTGACGGGAATTGACAGAACCACAGAGCTCTCCTAAGCGGTAGGCCGGAGGTTCAAATCCTCTTAGCGACGCCAGCAAACAACGCCGAAAGCCTTTGTTTTCAAGGGTTTTCGGCTTTTTTAACAAATTCCTGTGTGATTGCGGAGACGAAATAATGTTTTCAAATTTTACTTCAAATTCCGATTTTTGTGGAAATGAAGCCGATGGGACTAACGAATTTACCCGATATTATCAGTATTTTTACGAGTATTCGCATAAAAACGGGCGGATGATTGTAATTGGATGCAAAATCAATACAAATGAATTGAAATAGCAATGATTGTGTATTATAATAATAAAAAAGAAATGGAGGAATAATGAATGGCTAGTACAATTCAAGTACGTGTTGATGATGAGTTGAAGAGTAAGTCAGACCAGTTGTTTAAAGATCTTGGCACAGATACTACTTCTGCAATCCGGATGTTTTTGACACAAGCTGTTGCAAATAACGGTTTCCCATTTGAGATAAAACGGGTGGAGCATAATCCGTATGCTGCCATGTCTGAAGAAATGATGTTGGAGAAACTGGAGAAATCAAGAGTCTCTGCATCAAAGGGTAACTATCGATCTGCGGATGCGGTTATTGCTGATATGAGGGAAAAGTATGGAATATAAAGTAGTAGTAACAGCAGATGCAGAAGAAGATTTAAATCAATACATCAGATATTTGCTTACTGTGAAAAAAAGTGATCAGGCGGCGAAAAATGTTTTGGATGATTTTGAGGCTACTATTCGGAGCCTTAAAAGTGTTGCAGGAAGTTTGAAGCCGTGTGATAATCTTCGATTAAAAGAACTGGGGTATCGAAGGATAAATTTTCTCTCACATAGGTATTTTATGCTGTATCGAATTGTTGAGGATATTGTGTTTATAGATAATATTTTTCATGAATTGCAGGATTATGAAAACAAAATGATTTAATTGAAAATGGGATTCTTAGAGAAGGTCATTTACCGTGAAGACGATAGATGGCCTTTTTCTTA
>NZ_JBNPMZ010000028.1:0-31762 GCF_050314255.1 Sporofaciens sp. SGI.106 | reverse complement strand
ATAAAGTAACTTTCTACTTTTTCCCGGTTCTCATATAACACGCAGCCTCCAGTATGATTCTCCGTCAACGTACCGCTGTTCCGTAATTTTGTAAACAATTCTGATTGCAATGCGTCCCTTAGAGACGTATTTTTCACATTCACATCCGAATATGGCGAAAACGGACATGGTTCTGCACCGCCATGGGAATTGATATGAAAGAATCCTCTGCCTGCAGCAATACAGCCACCGGACGATTTTTCATCTCCAGGGAATGACAAAAAGATCATATTCTGATATTTATCTCTGATTTCATCAAGGCGCTGTTCTAAATACTCTCTCTCTTTATCACCCGGTGCCAGGCTCTTAAGTTCCTGTGACATTGGTACGAATTCTACAAAGATTAGAGCTTTACAGTCTCGCTGTTCCAGTTTTTCAATAAATTCATCTGATGTCACCTCTTCCAGATTATCTGTTGTGACTGTTACAGAAGACCCAAACAGCAGTTTTTCTTTCTGCAGTTTCTCCATGGCAGAGAAGACCTTTTCATATACTCCTTCTCCTCTCCGTGCATCCGTCTGTTTTTCTTTTCCTTCGATACTGAATATCGGAATAAGGTTTCTGCTTTTTTTCATCATCCGGATATATGTATCATCCATAAGAGTACCATTTGTAAAAATCGGAAACATTATTTTTTGCCGTTCTCCAGCCTTTTCCATCACATCCCGGCGAATCATTGGTTCGCCCCCTGCCAGAAGAATAAAGCTGATTCCCATCTCTTCTGCCTCTTCAAAGATATGATCCCACTCATGTGCAGAAAGCTGTTCCACAGGTACTGTATCTGCACAGGAATGAACGGCCCTGGCATAGCATCCGGCACAGTGCAGATTACAGCTACTTGTAATGCTGGCAATTAAAAATGCCGGAATATGTTCTCCTTTCTTTTCCAAAACAAGCCTTTTTTCGGATGCGACTTTTACTGCCATTGCAAACCTTGCCATGAAAATACTTTGTGCCGGATTTGTTAAAGTGACTTTTACTGCATTTTTCATAATATTTTCCACACCGGCTGTCAAATATGTCTGTAACTCCATCGTTGCTCCCATTTTTTTCCTCCACTTTCTAATCCTTTTTTCGATAAATTCGAAAGAATTCTTCTACCTGTCTGTCAAGTATCTCAAGTGCCTCTTCTTTACGTTCCGGCTGATTACTGTACATGGACAAAAGCAAATAGATTGGCGAATAGAAACTGATCGCCGTTGCTCTTGCATCCCCGGGGTAAAAGACTCCCTGTTCCATCATTTCCTTAAAAAGCTTCTCCTGATAGGAAATCGCATCTTCCATAAATATTTTTCGGAACATGGCATAAATCTCCGGATTTGCATATTGCTCCATATGGGCAATCCTCCAGAATCGGGAAATATACGGATCCGTGAGATAGAATACAAACGACTCCCTCGTGATTTTTTTCAGCCCATCTAAATCAAGTTTTATGAAAAATCCAGAAGCCGGAGTATCCGGTTTATCATACTGAGGCACTCCCAAGGTCTCAGAAAGTCCGGAAATATGTTTTGAAACCAGTTCCACAATGGAATCAAAAATCTCCTGCTTACTCTTGAAATGGTTATATAAAGAAGCATCCTTAATTCCAACCGCATCTGCAATATTCTTGACACTTGTACCTTTATAGCCCTTTTCCGCAAAAAGAGTTAGTGCTTCTTCTGTAATCTTCTCCTTTGTTGTCATATCATTCCTCCTCGTCCCCTTTTAAAGCAAACCCAAAACTAGTAATCACTAGTTTTAGTATATTATAGACTAGTGGTTACTAGTTGTCAAGTGTTCCATATAATTTTTGATATGAATTTTTCTTTTTCCTTCTGAGTCGTAGCTTACCTCTAAATTTAACTCATCCGCATTTTTTTGTTCCAGTAAATATAGCAGTTCCGTCTTAACTGTTGCAAAAGCATCTTTGTTTTGTTTGTATTTATCCACAAGATACTGTTCCTCTGCACAATACAGCATATAAAGTGACAAAATTAATACAAAGGCAGTTAAAACAAGTGCGATAATGGTAAAGCTCAATATCCTGTTTTAGCCCTGCTCTTCATTTTTATAACCCTTCAATTTTCTGTATAAACACCTCCGCCAAAAGACTACCTGCAAGTATCGCAAGCACATCCAATCCAGACCTCAAAACCATGAATAAAAATGTATGGGCTGCAATCAATCCAATGTAACAGTTGAACCAGATCCAGTTCACTCCAATCGTCAAAAACAGCCTGAATACCTTTCTTCCTTTATCTTTACATGAATAATTAATCAGACAATATCCAATCCCTACTACGGAACCAAAAACAAATGTCCAGATTACTACCGGTACCGGATATATCGTCATTTCGTTATCCACGATTCCAGTCACATACCCAAACATTCTCCAGAGAAAAAAAGCACACGCAATACTAATGACTCTGATATAGTTTTCTTTACAAAAAATCTTTTTCCCCCTCAGATCTGCTGAAGGAACACAATGAAACCAACACAAAAATATACATAACAAAAATGCCGGTACTGCATCTCCTAAACCGAGAAATAATTCATAGAGTATAAAGCCAATACCATATTCCGTCAGCGGAGAGGCGGAAACCATAACCTCCTGCATCCCAACCAAATATAGCAATGCAAATGCCATTCCAAAACAACACCCTGTCTTCCATTTTCCAATATCCGACTTTACGGAAAATACTTTAATTACACTTAGAATATGTAAAAACAGTATTACAAAATATCCGGTGGCTACCGCAGGAAAGCCGAACTTTTTTACCAACATGGAATCAAATACAGAAGTATCCATGGTTGCTCCCGGACTTGGCATAATGGCATGAAGAACGATAGCTGCCGCTGCAAAAAGCAGAACTAAGATATAATCTAACAAGATTCTCCTAAAATTTCTGAGCATCAGAAACTCAACTCCTTTTATAATATTTACTGAATCAGTAGTTCACAATCATCCTTCATAATGATTATTCATCGTATTTCCGTACGATTATCGCTGCATTATGTCCGCCAAATCCCAAAGAATTTGACATGCATACACGGATGTCCTTCGTAATTCCATGCTCCTTTACATAGTTAAGACTGAACTCTTCTTCATTCTCTACTTCAAGTAAACCGACATTTTCATGAACATATCCATCTTCTATGGATTTTACACAGGTAATAAATTCAATTCCACCTGCTGCGCCGAGCAAATGCCCGATCATGGACTTCGTAGAACTAACCAGAACATGATTTTGTGCATCGCCAAAAGCAAGCTTGATTGCCCTTGTTTCAAATAGATCATTGTGGTGGGTAGAGGTTCCATGGGCATTGATATAATCCACTTGAGAAGGCTTAATTCCTGCATCTTTCATTGCAAACTTCATCGCATTGGCAGCTCCCATACCATCCTCTGCCGGGGAAGTGATGTGATATGCATCCGAGGTCGAACCGTATCCGATCACCTCAGCAAGAATCTTTGCCCCTCTTGCTTTTGCGTGTTCAAGTTCCTCCAATACAACGATACCCGCACCTTCACCAAGTACAAATCCTGCCCTGTCCTTATCAAATGGGATAGATGCCCTTGTCACATTTTCTGTTATATTTAATGTCGTCAGAGCTGCAAAACCCCCGATTCCAATTGGGGTAACACAGGCTTCTGTACCGCCTGCGACCATAACGTCTGCATCTCCATACTGGATGGTCCGATAAGCTTCCCCAATATTGTGGGTTCCTGTTACGCAAGCAGTCACAACATTGATAGACTTTCCTTTTAATCCGAAATAGATGGAAATATTTCCACATGCCATGTTTGAAATCATCATAGGAACCATCAATGGCTCCAAACGACGTGGTCCCTTCTCTATTAATCTTTTTTCGTTTCTTTCGATTGCCTGTAAACTTCCTACGCCCGACCCCACTGCCACACCAATCCGGTAAGGATCTTCTTTTTCCACATCCAGGCCGGACTGCTTCAAGGCTTCCTTTGCCGCCACAACTGCATACTGCGAAAACAGCTCCATGCGTCTCACTGTTTTTGATTCAATAAAATCTTTTGCGTCGAATCCCTTTACCTCGGCTGCAATTTTCACCTTATAATCAGATGCATCAAACTTCGTGATTGGAGCAATCCCTATCTGGCTGTTTCTTACTCCATTCCAGAATTCATCTACATTTAAACCAATTGGGGTGATAGCACCCATACCTGTTACAACAACTCTTCTCATTCGTTTCTCCTTTCCTGCTACTCGATCAAACCTCTTTTTCTCAGCGCATGGACAATGGGTTTATAGAATAAAAAAGTAAATGCGGCATTTAATCCCCCTTTCAATAAATTGAAAGGCAAAATGGCCGGTAGCAATAACTTGACAACATCCTCCTGCGGGTATCCCATATAAATCGGTGTTAACAAGTAATTCCATGCTAACATGACAATGACCATCGTCAGGATACCTGCAGCCAATCCAATAATTTCACCTTGCAGTGTCCGCTTTCTTTTGTAAATGGCAGCAGACACGCAGGCAAAGGCGCATGATGCCAGAGTATTCATCACACAGCCAATGATTCCGGTATCACTAATCGTCATCATTTCAGTGAATGAGACGATTACCGATATGTAAAACGAAGCCATGGGACCGAATATAAATCCACCTAAGGCAATAATAGTGTCTTTCGGTTCATATTTTAAAAACAGTACCACAGGCACCCTGCAAATAATAACCGAAACGTATGCAATTGCGGAGAGCATACCAATAATTGTAATTTTGTTTGTCTTGCTATTCATTTATTTATTACTATCCTTTTCTGTACTGGAATTTTTCTCCGGGCTTCCGAAGAGATTCAATGTTTTCTGGAGTCCGGTCACGGCATCCTGAACGGTTTCCTCGGCTATCCTCGCTTTGGTAACGTTGTCAGTTTTAGCATCAGCTTTGACCAGCTCCCAGAATTGTGCCAATCTGCTTTTATGATTGTTCTTCATTTTTTCCATCCTTTCTTTAATTCATTTTATATTTCTACGTACCGATTCAAATCCAACAATTTCTCAAGTCTTTGAAATGCTCTTTTCATAGATACCGCCAGAATCACCATCAACAATGCAGCAGCAAAAAACAAGGCAAATATCCTCTCCCCAAACACCTCGAACAAACCTCCATACATTGCCTGTCCAATCGGAGATGCACACATTCCTATACACATAGCACATGATATTACCTTTCCGATCAAATCTACCGGTACGATCATCTGCAGATAAGACATAATCTGAATAGAAAATAAATTGGACAGGAATGCCATGAAAAAACAACTAACCAAAATAATGATATAAGAAATCATTGTTTTCATTGTAATCATAATTGCAATACCAGTCGGTATGAGTGTGAGTGCATCATATAACAGCAAAAGATAGCCATTTCTCGCCTTAATCTTTTGGGCAAATAAACCCGCTCCCATTCCACCACATAACGAGCCCATTGCAAAGACACTCTCAGCATATCCATAGAAGCGATTTGCCGTTTCACTGTCAAAGTCCAGCATTTGTGTGATTATTACTGGTAGACCGATAATGACAAGTGAACTTAAAATCATATTAATTGCGGCAACTGCAAGCGAAAACTGCATAATCACCGGCTGTTCCCGGTACATATATCGAAAGCTTTCCTTCAAATCACCAAAACCAATTGCAAAAATGCTTCCTCCGGCTGGCTTTCTCTGAAAAGGAATCTGTATAAAGATCTCCATGATGGCGGATATCAAAAAACAGAATATGCTGACATATAAAATAGGCATAATTCCATAGAAGCCAAATAATGCACCACCAATAACAGGTCCAATTAAACCTGCAAATGAACTGACCAGATTAATGACTGAATTTCCCTGCATAATATTTTCACCAGAAAGTAATATGGGAATGCTTGCCTGTACTGCCGGCTGATATGCACCATTGATACCATAAAGTATAAATAGAGCACAAAGCAAAAGCGCAACAAGATTTATCTTTCCCAATAATAAAATAATTGCCATTACCAGGATTGCGGTAGAAAAATCAAGCACAACCATGATATTCCGTTTATTCACACGGTCTGCAAGGATTCCTCCTATCGGCGCCAGTACAATCATTGGAATGAAAGCACACGCAGTTACAACTCCAAATAGAGCTGCCGATTCCGTCTCATTCAGCAAATATAAAGGTAATGCAAATCTTAAAATTGCATTACCAAACAGTGAAATAATCTGGCCCACTACAACCATAATAAAATTTCTATTCCACATGGCTTCTCTCCTTTTTATCAATTTTGTAACTTTCTCATTTTTTTATAATGAAAGAACGCAGTGCTAACCGTTTACTCGGTTTCGCACTGCGTCTTAGCGTCTGGCATATGAATTATATTTCAAAAATCTCATTCAGTTGTCACTTTGACAAATTTGTGAGCGTCTCTCCTGCAATACGGTAAACGGTCCATTCAGACATAGGCTCCGCATTCCTAAATTCCAAACTCATCTGTTATTGCTCCTTCAAATTTCGATTTTTCAGTTTCAAAAACTGGAATTATCACTGCCAGAATCATTCATATTTTTCATATCTGCATTGTTCCAGAACTTGATCCCCAAGCAATGTAATCGCTTTTTGAGGACATAAACTGATACAGCGGTAACACATGGTACATCGTCCTCCTGAAACTGCCTGATTGTCTTTCATTTCAATATTTCCCATCGGACATTCTTTACAACACAAACCACAGCCAATACAGGAATCGCTTATTTTTAGTTTACTGGTATAACCCATCGTTTTACGATAGAACCATAGTCTTTGTCCAAATAATCCCTTGATATGTGCTATGAACGACAGCCCTTCTTGAGGATATTTTCCCTGCCTGATTTGTTCCGCAGCCTGTTCAATACGCTTATCTGCATTTTTAACAATTTGCCGGTTTTCTTCAATATCTTTTTTTAGCATTTTACTGTCACAGACTGAATCAGGCATTTTTATTTGTATGCCTCCCAGAATTTCTGCGCCATACTTCTTTAAAATTCTTGCTGTACAACCTGTTCCATCACCACTGAAAAGCCCCATTGTATTTACACAAAACACTTTTTTCCCTTTCCATAAGAAAGCATTTCTTTTAATAAAATCGCGCACCATAAAGGGAGCATTAGAATATTGTGTTGGATAACCCAGAATAATTGTGTCCTGCTTCTCTAACATATGCATAATCTGTGGATGTTCTATCGGAACACTTTTTGCAGTATCATCCAGCAAATATAACAGCTTTTCAACGCAGTGCTTCGTATTTCCTGTTCCACTTAAATAAATTCCTATCATTTATGTATTTTCTCCTTATGAATTTCAGATTTATTTTAATAAATATTTTTTTAATGCTTTATGAGTGTCAAAGTGAACATCTTTAAAGAATAAAAACAACCAAATTACAAAAGCCGGGATAGCCAAAACTCCACATAGCCAAAATCCTATATTCATATATATGCCGCCTACTTTCTTTTCCGAAACTCAGATAATTGCTATTTGCTTCTTCCGCCGCGAAGTGCTTCTTTTCTTTTATCTTCAGAACTTTCGGCAATTCCGCCGGCGTTGCTGATAATTTGCGCACATAGTGGCAATCGCAGACTATTCCGCCGGTCGCGATTGTTTGTTTTCGAAGGAAAATATGATTTCCTTCTTCTCCGAATGTATAGATACTCGCAGAAAGGAGGAGTTTCAATCTCTGTGAAAAATGATATTCTATCTTAGTATTACCCCTAATTTTTCAAGGTTTTCTTTTGTCTTTTCAAATCGTGTAAAATTAGATACCCCTACGCAACTCAATATAATAGAAACGATGAAGCCACACTTCCCTCTCTGCTATCCTGCATTTCACAAACAAATTTCTATCCAACCGCTCTAAATCATCTTTGCATACGCAAATGTCGGAAGAAGCACAACGAATATGTAGCCACTAATCGTACAAATCAGAAATCTTTTTGTCGTAAATACCGCAACAAATTCACGAATCACAGCGCTAGGCCAATAATACCAGGCAACAGGTGCTCCAATGCCTGTACATTTTAGTTTCATTGATTTTGCATAGAGTAAGCATCTGTAAACATGATAATTGCTTGTAACAAGCGCAACTCGATGTTTTCCTTCTTTCGAAAAAATGATGTTCCTTGAATTCTGAAGATTCTCCATTGTAGTTTTTGACTTATCTTCGGGTATAATGTGTTCTTCCGGAATTCCATGCTCTAAAAGATATTTTCTCATCGCCTCAGCTTCCGAAATTGTCTCATCCTGACCCTGTCCACCGCTTGGGATTATGACAGGTTTGCGTTTACTCTTGTTATAAATCTTGATTGCTTTATCAATCCGATTTGCCAATAACTTTGACATCCTATCTCCTTTGATCAGTCCTGCACCATGAATAATAAGATAATCAAATTCTCTGATATGTGGCATAATCTGCATAAATATCATGTACAACACAAACGCAAGAATCCAAAAACTAATATACAGAACGGATGATCCAATAAATATTGCAATTAGCTTTGCTACCGTATACCCCTGATTGAAAGAATAGATTTCCAACACGAATCCTGCAAAAAATGCCATCTCACCGACGCCAATCACCAAACCTAAAAGCAGCGACAAAAGGTTCCCTAATGATCTTGATTCTTTCTTGATCATCACAATGCCATTTATGATTAACAGAATCGGTACCAAAAGAAGTGCAAGAAATGCAAGCAGAAACGCAACTAACAACACTGTTCCCATGTACTCTCCCGCTAATGCAGCAACGAAAAACACTGTGAAAAACAATGCATTCATAAGAAATATGCTATTTCTAAACTTTTGTGGCTTCCACAACGTGCTCCCCACAAACACGCCCCATGAAATCAAGAAAAACGGCATCACTACCGATAAATTATCAATTATATTTTCCACAATTTTTCTCCTTCATTTCACTTATAGTGTCAATTTTCCTATACTCACTACTCATTCGGTGAGATGACAATCGTAACCTTTCTTACTTTCCTGCCCTCAGCCGGTTTGTTTGGCATATATCTCTGAATCAGTTCGCCGTAAGCCTTGATAAATTCCATCATTTCCTCATCACTCATCATAAGCGAAGCAGATCCCAAAGTAAGAAGATCCCTTTGTGGATCCGGATTTTCTCCATTGAAATAACGGTAAAATTCTCCCTGCAGCCCCATCAGTGCCGACTGGATCAGACTGTTGTATTCTTCATTGGTATCTTCATAAGGTCTCTGCGGTGCAATGGCATAGGTCTTTTCCATGGAACCGCGTTTGAATTCTTCCTTTACAACAGTGATGATTTCGGCATCCAGAAGCACTTTTATATGACGATAAAGGCTGGCCCTCGGAATATCCGGCAATTCCTCTCCTATTTCGGCAGATGTTGCCTCTTTTTTTATCATGATGACCTGTATGATTCGCTGACGTGTGGCATTCATACAGGCTTCCATATAGTCTTTCTTCATATCTGTTCTCCACTACCTTTTTTATTCCGTCTTCGGACGACAGTACAACCTGTTCATAATTATAACACACAAATCAGTATTATTTTAGATATAAAATGAATTCCGAAATGCCCTAACATCGCATACTGAATACCATACTTACGGAACCATCTTCCAAAGAACAGGGCAAATGAACCATTCAGCATAAAACAGCGAAACAGAATCAATCCGGTGATTCTTCCAAAAAACATCTGTGTTGCAGGCAGATGCCCTGCGGAAAATACAAGTGCAGCGATTACATTGGCTGTAATAAAAATCCAGACCGGTATTTCTTTTTTATCTTTTTTTCTCGCAAAAATCATCACCAGGATCAGTGCGATGAGTCCCATGAAAAACCATCGAAGCAATATCTCCTCAATCACACCTCCGTAGGTTAATGAACTGATAAAATATGCCACGCTGATTCCTTTTTCATAATCTGCTGCCACTTCTGGAATCAGACGCCCCATCACAAAATAATCCGCAGCAAACACAAGCCCAAGAACAACAATGACAGGACATACCTTTGCAAGAACTGTCTTATCAAACCGGAAGGACATCATAAGACCCAGACGCTCCACAATGAAGTAACCAACAACCCATCCAAACAAAGAATAGACCAAAGTCTGAATCATAGTTACTGTGATCAGCGCCTGATAACTTCCAAGCTGCCCAATGGCCGCTTCAATAACTTCCGGAGTTGAATGCTCAAAGGTGTACATTCCAACAGTAATACCACCAATGACTGCAAACGCTATAATTACCAGATATGTTCGTAATGCATTTTTAATGTTGATCCGACGTATTGTTTCATGATTGTTACCTCCCGTATAAACACTATTGTTTCATCCATTCTCACATTTGAGATTAGTTGCATATTCATACGAATCTCAATTATGAGACTTGTCAAGAGGATTATCATTTTTTTATACACATTGAACCGCCCGACTGTTTACTGTATTTGTTATTCTTCAATTTCGCGTTTCACTCGATTCCATGCATCATTTAGTCTTTTCTCAAATTTATCTGCTTTAATGATAGCAATTCCCTCTTCTTCGTCACCCAAAATAATTAACGCATCATCTGGCGTAATGTCGAACAGATCCCTTGCTTTTTTGGGAATTACAATTTGCCCCCGGTCATTGATTCTTGTCGTCCCAAAAATATGTTTCCCTTTGGGTTCCGGTAGCAAAGTAGTGGTACCTACCTTATCAGAGAAATTTACAAGCGAATCAAGTGTAACACCATATAATTCAGCCAGTTTTTGACAACGCTCCACATCCGGAACAGTTTCGCCTTTTTCCCATTTTGCATAGGCTTGTCTGGAAATACCAATCTTTTCTGCAACTGCTTCCTGTGAATATCCGTTCACATTACGAAGCATCAGGATATTTTCTTTAATCATATTCCTCTATACCTTCTTTCAAAAAGATATTGATTGCATTCAAATATATTTGCGTGTGTGTACCGTGAATATTATGATTGCTGTTTTCTGTTTCAATCAGTCTACAATTATCTCCTATTAATGCAACGGCTCTTTCTGCCTGTTTCCTTGAAGCAGCACATAAATAAACCCCGTTATTTGCCACTTCTTCTTTTGCATGCAAATATATGCACGGAATTTTAATATCTGATAACATTTGTTCGTGCTTAATACCATTGTTCCAGGTCAGATCATAAAAGTGTTCACCGTACATCATGTCGTATTGGTTCACATAGTGAAAAACGCAGGTTACACTGGATGGCATGAAGAAGATTTTTACTTCTTCTCCCGGATGCTTCTCACTATAACGCTGTGCGTAATCTGCAATCCCCGGCATAGAATCCTTCATAAACAATTTTCCCCAGTAACAATGCCTTAAGTAATATGCCGGCCAGCATTCTGTTTGCTCTGAAGAAATATAGTCATGTAAAGGTTTGTAAGTATCCAGATATGCAAAGCTATTCTCCCAATTTTCTCCTTGTGTTGAAAATACAGGTGGATCTTCCAACACAACACCCTTTATCATCTCGCCACCATAAGCACCAATGTAAGCAGCTGTCAAAGCTCCGTTTGAATGACCGCTCACAACGGTTTTCTGCTTTATCACATTCTCAATAAACCAGATCATGTCATTTCCATTTGTGTCTAAGTAGTATAATTCTTCTTCATGCGCAGATTCTCCATGTCCGTACACATCAATCGCATATATGTGCCAATTTTCGTGCAACTTGATCATCACAGATGCGTAATCTTCCCAGGAACCCATCTGACCATGAATGAGTAAAAGTGCGGGACCTTCACCCGGCAGCTCGCCATAATTGATAACATTACCATTTGGCAGAGTGACCTGTTTTTCGACAACACCCAATTTCGCAAGTTTCTTCATGTCTTTCTCCCACCAATGGAGGTTTTGATAACAGAAATAACATCCTATAAACGCACCAATTACTAATACACACAAAAATATGATTCCTATAATTCTCATTGTTTTCTTCACCACGATTACGATTCCTTTCATAAATATTTATATCTCTATCATAAAAGAATCTTACAAATTGTCTACCAACTTATCTTTACGCATTTATATGATTTTTGTTATTTTGAGTTGCATATTGTATCAAGCGATTGCTTTACAGCAGCAATGTCCTGTATGGAAAACTCTCCGATTTTTTGAAGTACAATTGATAATGCTCCGACGGAAAAATCGCCATTTCTTCTGTGTCTTTGAGCAGGTCACTTTATTCATCATAATCCATCATTTTCATTTCCTGTATAAATTGTTCTCCAGAGATTGATTAGCCTAGATTATTCACGCCAAATATCAGCCTGTTTTGCTACTACAAACTTAGGTGGTTGATAACTGCCCAGGATTTCTGCACCATATTTCTTTAAAATTCTTGCTGTACAGCCTGTTCCATCACCACTGAAAAGCCCCATTGTATTTACACAAAACACTTTTTTCCCTTTCCATAAGGAAGCATTTCTTTTAATAAAATCGCGCACCATAAAGGGCGCATTAGAATATTGTATGGAACACTTTTTGCAGTATCATCCAGCAAATATAATAGCTTTTCAACGCAGTGCTTCGTATTTCCTGTTCCACTTAAATAAATTCCTATCATTTATGTGTTTTCTCCTTATAAATTCCAGATTTAGATAGTGATTCCGACAAACTGGATTTTTCAAATATTATTTTGCATTTCTATATGAAATCACAATATGACTTGGTGCAAATAATACTGATGCAATGATCAATAACACTGACCTACTCATAATCCCACTAAATAGGAACAAAATTGAAGGAATAATAGAAAGTGCTAATGCTCTGAAAATGCTGCTTTTCTTAAAACATATAATCCAAATTGCACAATAAAGCATTACCAATATGGCATCTACAATCAGATATAGTGCAAATGCTTCGTCAGACCACCACCCGAACCAAGTTCCCGGAATATTGATTATCATGAATCCGAAACAACCAAATCTCCCTACTTGTTCTATGACCTCAACATATTTATTGTTCCACTTATTATCAAAGCCATCTTTGCACTTAATCGCAAATACAATATTGGGTATCATAACGACTACAATAAAAATCAGTCCAAAAACATTAAACCATTCCATATTATCCACCACCATAAATTCAAGTTTTCATCAACACAATTCTCTCATTTTTAAAATATAAAACCACACATTTCCACGGGAGAGTTATTTCCAACTCTGCAGCTCAATAATGTTTCCTTCACAATCTGTTGCATAGACAAATATTGCTTTTCGACCATCATCATAGTCTGCTTTTACAACTTCACCGATCTGGCTTCCGCCCTCTTTAAGCAAGTTTCTTAATGTTTCTTCCACATCATCTACCTCAAAAGCCAAATGTGCAATTCCACACCGGTTTATCTGTGGAACATTTGCTGTCTCCATCTCATCATAAGAGAAAATTTCAATTGTAGGGTGATCCTCTTCGTAACCTGGCAGGCATAAATGCTCTCCAACAATATGAGCATTTGATATTCCAGTCATTTTATCGAGCCATTCCCCACGCAGATCCCGTGTTTCTCCGATACTTTTACAATGAAACACCTTTTTATAAAATGCGATTAACTTTTCATGATCTTTTGCAATAATATTCGTATGGACATATCGAAACATTATTTTTTCCTCCTTCTGAACAATTTTCCAAGTTCAACAATCACTGACATTTTCTTTTCCCTTCCATCCCATATAAAGGTATACTCCTAAAACTGCTGTGAAACCAGATGCAGCAAATACGCTGAATCTCTCTGGTATTCCAAAGTAATTATGTGGCAAAACTGCTGTACCAACTGCACCTGTTATCATCATGGCAAGTGCTGCCAGTGCACATTTTCCCAATGACGGACATTCTTTTTGAATCAAGCCTCCGTATACAATCAACATCAGCGAAGCACATGACAGCATAACCACTGCCATTGTTACAACCAGGTGCATAATATCCTGAAATCGCCCGGATATACCTGCATCCACCAATGGAAACATATTGTATCCTACTGCAGAAATCCAATTCATAATTGCAAACAAGTATACCCCCATCCTCAAGACCCGATTATAGTGTTCTTTAATCGTCACACAGCACATGGTCACACAGACAATACCACATGGCATATAGAGCGCACCCAGCTGATTCCAGAGCACTCTGGACGGTGCAGAATCAGCAGAAAGATCGCTGACAGCCTGTGAAATCCAGTTGTATCCCGGATAAGCAAGCGGCGACAAAACAACAGCTGCTGTGTAGGATAGTAAACTTACAATCCCCAGTAATCCCAGTTTTCTTATTAGTTTTTCGTTCATTTTTCTCGTCTCTCCTTTGTAATACAAGTTTGTAACTGTTCATACCACTTGATAGGTTCTGAAAGATTTTCCATACTTACCCGGCTGCCTCCATGCATCATCAGATCCAGCATATCATCCTCTTCCGGAGTTCTGTCTGCTTTTTCAACAAGTGCTTTTCCCGCCGTTTTCATCATCATACTCATCATCAGTTTGTTTACTCCTCGAAGTTTTTCCATATCAAAACCTCCCTGCAGGGTAAAAACCTCTGTTGACAGGGGAATTTGATTCTTATTTCTGACTTCCTGAAGCTGTGTCCCGGTTGCCCCCATACCGACGGCGCAGACCATACGGATACAAAAATGCTTTTCCGCATCTTTATATCCTTTAATACCACTTGCCATGATCCATCCAAGATAAATGATCCCAGTCCCCTTTTCCAAAAATTTTTTTGCATCCTCTAAAGCATAAACCGGCAAACCGATCCGCTGCCCAAGCATCTTTGCATATCTCTCTGTGTTTCCTGTGTTCGTTGTGTAAACAATTGCTTTCATCATTTTTCTTCCTTTCTGACAGAAAAAAGCACAGTAACTGAATAGTTTCCTCATTCAGCACTGCGTCTTTTGCGTCTGGCTCATTATTCTTTTCCATTACGGTTAAAGGTCTTATAAAACAATCTGACATGTGCCTCTAATTTTTTCATGTATTCTTCCTCTTTTTCCGGATGTCTGTCACACTCACCCAGCATAACAAGAATCGGTGCATCATACATCATTGCAAGAATGACAGGATCTTCATCTTCCAGCACACCGGCTGCAATCATTTTTGTAAATAACCCACTGTGATAATCATGGATCTGATTGACATATCTCCTCGAATAAAGCTCTGACAGTTCCGGAGACCGAAACTGTTCAATGGTCATCATCCGCCTGAACCTGCTGACATACTCATCATGCAGAGAATACTCAATCAGAGATTTTACCTTTTGAACAAGATCATCCGCAGTAATTTTTTCAAATACGGTTACATCCTGTTCAGAATCCGTTACATGAACAGAAATCGTATCCGTAAAGTCTTCGTATCTTCTGGCTGTTTCTTCAAATATTGCATCAAAAATTTCCTGCTTGCTCTTGTAATGCTTATATAAAGAAGGAGCTTTTATTCCGACCGCAGCAGCAATCTGCTCAACACTCACTGCATCATATCCTCTTTGTGAAAACAATCGCAGTGATTCCAAAAGTATTTTTTGTTTTGTGTTCATCGTTATCTCTCCCATAAAGCTAATTATCATTAGCCTTATTATAAGCTAGTTCTTTTCTGCTGTCAAGAAGAACTATTTACTATTTTGTAGAATTACGTTCGGTAAGTCGTAGCATAATCAACCAGCAGTTTAATTGTGCTCTTATCTGAAAAATCAATTTGTTTACCATATGTATCCAGCATTAACTTATCTTCATCAGACAAATTATTGTATCCTTTCTTTTTCATTGTCTGGCACAGCATCCACATCATCATCTTGTGAATCAGAGACAACCTGCTGTAATCAATGCCTCCCCGGAAATGAAATTGTTTCATATTATCATACATATCTTTAGATACAGCCTTTGCGACACCATTCTCAATATGCATAATATTTTGTGACGATGTCGGATCAGCCAGTCCGCAGGTAAATAGAATCAGCTTCTTATCACTAATTACTGGATACAGCTTTACAAGCTGTTTCATGCCGCTTACTCCCCCGGCATAAAGGCTTCCGCCATGAATAACAACATCATATTTTTGCAGCATGCCTGAAGAAATTTCCCGGATATCCTTTACTTCACAGGAAAGAGCTTCTCCAATCCACTTTGCATATTTTTGTGTACTTCCGTATTTTGATGAATACATCACAATATACTTCATCATTCCATCCGTCCTTTCAGTTTATCCACATTTTTGTTCAGTCTGGTAAATACCGATATTGTTGTAAGCAATTCTTCTTCACTTATATTTCCAAATATCAACTGTATAGCCTGTTTACTCGGTTCATCATAAAGTATACGGAACACCTTTGCTTTATCAGTGAGAATTATTCGCTGCTTTCTTTTATCCGAAGAATCCTGATGAACTTCCACAAAACCCTGTTTTTCCAATTTAGACAGAATCTGCTTCCAACTTAATTCCTCAAAAATGTTGTCTGCTGCTGCCTGGAAACTGTTATTAAAACGATTGATTAATCCAATCAGATAATAGGGTGCATCTATATTCTCAGTATTGAGATTACTTACTGATAAATCAAAACTCATTTAAATCCTCCTTAATATACAAGATGTTACATATATTATGCAAGATATTACATTTTTTATCAAGGAATGATTGTACCAAAAGACAAATTGATTGCCCCATAGGTACTCATAACGCAAAGTGAATCAGATTCCTCGATTGCAATCTCAAATCCTTTCAAATTCTATTATCTCTAAAATGACTGCACCGGAATCTGTATCTCCGTGAGCCATTCCTGCTCTGATTCCTTATTCCACACACCATCGATATAAGACTCTCTGATATTTCCGCAAATCTCATACCCATTTTCTTCAATGTATTGAAGCAACATTGCATATGATTTATGAAGGGTATTATAAGAGCCCTTATGAAAAATGCATGCTGCCTTAGGTACCTTAGGCAATACCTTAAATGTTAACTGCTCATAGTCCTGTTTTTTCTCTGTCACTGACTGGCAAATTTCAACCAATATATCTTCTTCCTTATATCCCGGCTCCAGATAGTGAGTAAAACAATACTCCGGCTGAGCACATACACAGCCAAGCTGCTCCATCTTTGCTCCCATTTCCGGCATGAGCTCAAACAGTGCATCGTAAGACTGAATTCTCTGTTCCATGGTACATACAATTACTTCCGAAATTTCTTTGATGAGAACGGGGGCAGACAGGTTGACACTGTCTTTTGCAAGATAACTTTCCACCTGTGCCAGTTTGTTAGTAAGTGCCGCAATTTCTGTTAATATTTCCTGCTTTTTAGCAAGTAACAGAGATTTTTCCTCTGCCCCGTCCATGATTTTTCGAATATCATCGATAGAGAATCCCATGCTTTTTAATGCCATAATCCGATGCAGATCTGCCATCTGTCCTGCCTCATAATAACGATAACCATTTTCCTCATCCACATATACCGGAACCAGCAGTTTTTGCTCATCATAATAACGAAGCGTCTTAATAGTTACACGATTCATGTTGGCAAACATACCGATTTTATAGAAATGTGTGTTATCTTTCTCGTCACAAAAAAGATGCTTTTTTCTCATTTTCATTTCTTTCATCTCAATCTCCTTCTTCTTCGCTTATTCCCACCGAAATGTCTTAACCGAAATCATAGTACAAACCAATGTAATACCTACGAGCAATACAACAGTCTTCCATATAGAATCCATTTTCATTCCCATGGAAACAGCCTTCATCAGCTTTATCCCCTGAGTCAGCGGCAATACATTGGAAACCTTCTGAAGTCCACTGGGGAACAATTCATACGGTATAGTTGCGCCGGATAAAAACAGCATCGGAAAATACACAAGAGTAGTTACAGCATTCACTGATTTTACAGTCCTGCAAATGCTCGCCATCAATAGTCCTATGCTAAACATGGACACAAGAGTCAAAAACCAGGCTCCGATAAATCCCAGAGTATTTCCCCCCATTTTATACCCAAGAAAAATAACGGAAACCAGTGATACAGATGTGGCAGATAACATGGCTGTTACCGCACCGCAAAGCACATCACTGCCTAAAATCCACATGGGACTACAGGGTGTCGTAAAGAAATGCTTCAATATTTTCTTATCACGATAATCAGCAATTGTCAAAGGAATCCCCATAAATGCCGCCGCACAGATACCCACTGCAATCAGTGAAGCAAAGGAACTTTCCAGATAAGTAAATCCCTCTCCTGCCTGTTTCTGTCCTGCTATCATGTTAATCAGTATCATAATTCCCACCGGCATTGCCACGCCGAAAAGCAACATATCACCAGAACGCAGCGCCAGTTTCTGTTCAATCATATAAAGTTTCAAAAATCGTTTCATCGCGCAACCTCCTCTCCCATATACCAAAGATACGCTTCCTCCAGATTATCGTAAGGACTGCTTTCAATAACTTCTTTTACTGTTCCTTCAGTCACCTTTTTCCCATCTTTGATCAGGAAAATCCGGTCACACAAACTCTCTGCCTCCTCCATATAATGTGTGGTCAGAAAAATAGTGGTTCCGTTATTTTTCAATTCCCTTAAGTGTCTCCATACCTCTCTTCTTGCTGCCGTATCAAGTCCTGTGGTCAATTCATCCAAAAACACAATTTCCGGTTTATTAATCAGTGCCAGCGCAACGGATAATCTTTGTTTTTCTCCCCCAGACAACTTGTTTACCTGTGATTTTTCGAATTTTTCCAGAGAGAAAAAATGCAGCAATGTATGGTAATCCTCCGGATTCTCATATAGGGCAGACATCTCTTTACAAAGTTCATCCACCCGTATATTATTTTGATAATTTGAGGATTGTAACTGCACACCTACACGTTCAAATATTGCCTTTCGATTTGCGCGAGGTTCCATTCCAAAAATCGTTCCGTTTCCCCCATCCGGTTTCTTAAGTCCCAGAACCAGGTCAATGGTTGTACTTTTCCCTGCCCCATTATGCCCCAGTAATCCGAATACCTCTCCTTTCTCCACACGGAATGTAATTCCATCTACAACCGCTCTTCCGTGAAATGACTTTGTCAAATCGTTTACTTCTATACATGTACTCATACTTAGCCTCCTTTTCGTTTCTAAGGCTATGCTACAATCTCCTGTAAGGGACGAGTCAAGCGCTTTTCGCTTAAACACAATTTTATTTACATAAACAGGGTTTTATTTACATAATGCAAGATGTGTGATATCCTATCTATGATGCAGGAGCAAAATTCTGACTGCCCCTTATTATTCTTCGTCGGAAGGCGTCTCATTTTCGGAGCTTTGAATCAAAGAAAAACCCGACAATGAAGAGATGGTAACTGAAGAACGTTGATGTGCACACCGAAGTGATTTATGTGTTTGATGCAAAGGAGGAATTATTATTGAGTAAGATGATTTTTGGAGAAGAAAAGAGCCGGGAAGAGGTGATGCGGGAGATTAGAAAGAATCCGGTAGTGTATTCCAAATTTCTTGATTTGAAACAGATATTTCAGGAACAATTTGTGCAATTCTGCATGGGTGTCAGGGGAATGAAGATGACTTATGATACTTTTTCAAGCACGTATTTGATGCGGAGGTTCATCCGGAACGCCTGTCAAAAATGAGTATCTGCATCGTGGGGAATGGAAGTTCGATACAGGTCTGAAGTTAGATCTTCTGGAGGAATATTTCTTTATATCTCTTGAAAATTTCTTTAAAATTGAGGATAATAAAGAAGATACAAAAAGATTGAGTTTGCAGAGCTTTATGAGGATGTGACGTATTTTCGGCATCATCCGGAGGAGGCGATAGGAATGTTCTCGGAGGCATTGAGAAAACAGGATGAGAATACCATAAACTTTATGATTGATGATATGAAAGGCGAGATTGACGGACTGAAAAAAGAACTGGCAGATAGGGATAGGAAACTGGCAGACCGGGATAAGGAACTGGCAGATAAAGATCGAAAACTGCTGGAACAAGAGCAGGAAATCTTAAAATTGAAGAAGCTTCTTGCAGAAAAGAAATCAAATGGAAAAAGTATGTGATGTTATCTGTAAAAAGCGTTGCAATCAGATTGGAAACATCGGGAATTCCTTTGTCTGTTTCCCATTTCGTAATTGCCTGTCTGGTTACGTTTAACTTTCAGCAAGTTATTCCTGTGATAGACCTGCCTTTTTATGACCTCTTAATCACTCACCATTGCGCTACGCATATCCCAATCTTTTTGATATGGTACCCTTTTATCGTAGTCCCTGATTGCACAATAAAAATTCCCGTCAGTATCGTCCTCCGGTCTGTAAAATTCACATTCCGGACATTCAATATAATCACACATGTGTTGAATCACATTTTTTACTCTTATCTGTTTATCTAAACTTGTCATGACCTTCACCTCAAAAGGGAAACTCCCAAAACATCAGCTTTTCCACTCCTATGTTTCATTTTCCATTCGACAATTCTTTCTGTATATTCCGCTGCATTACCTTCTCCCAGAGAAGTGTAATCTATGTAGTTCTCCTTTTGCATATATACCAAATCAATGCGGCAGAAAAAACTAATACAACGGTGGTAATCATACTTGCTTCAATACCATATTCGCCGCCATTCCATATATTTTTACCTATGGACTGCATTTTGAAGATAGCCGTAACAGTTTCATCATTTCCACTTAAATTTAATCCGAGAACACTATACAGTATGGCGTTCCAAATTGAATGCAAACCGCAAGCCGCCCAAATACTTTTAAAACGGATAGTCAGAAGCGAAAAGATTATTGAAATCAAGACAAGGTTAGCAACGCCAATAACACCGTAAATCATGCCGTCCGTAAACAGAGACGACCAATGCGGCATAATAAACATAACCGTGCTGATCGCTATTGCAATCCAGATCGAAGTTTTCTCTTTAAGAGCGTGTAACACAATTCCTCGACAGAGAATTTCTTCTGTTGCTCCTTGAACGATAAATCCACCTATTAAGAGAATAATCATAAGAATATCAGTATTTTCAAAAAATCCGTGATATTCAATGTTTCCCGTTAAAACGATAGCAAAGACAGAAACGGCAATCAGGATAACACCTGTAATAGCACCAATAAAATAATTTCCAAAGTGTTTTGTTAATCCCATTTCTGTCAAAGGTTTTTTCTCAATCCGTTTCCAATACATTAACGCCACACTTGCCATAACAATATAACCGTAATATGTTATCAGCGTTATGGTCTGTGTGTCAAACATTTCACCTGCAAAAACATTTTTACCAAGCACAAAATGTAGCAGGATAACGACTCCTTCTGCCGCAAACAATCCAACTACGTAACATACAAAAAAGGCAAGGATTTTCTTTACAATGAATAATGCCGCTGACATTTCCGTTCTGTTATTGAAAGGACTGATATTTTTCAATAATTGCTTCATTCTGTCTTTCTTCCTCCTTGTAGACCACGAATCCCCTGTAGTATTGTTTTTAATGCAAAATCAAAAGTATCGTTTAATGATACAGGGTTTCCATATCCTCCGTGACTCTCTATAGATGAGAAACCTTGCAGAAATCCTCTGAGCATACGAACAATATGAACTTTCTGTTCCTCAGCCAAATCATAAGCTTCCAGAACCTGAAACAGCACAGATACCGTCCCCTGGGTTGCCTGAAGATGTTCTTCCGATTGATACATATTATACCATTGCATAGCTTCAAACAATCCTTTATGTTCTTCAACGAACTTCCGATAGGTATTGCAGATTGCAATAATTGCATCATCTTTTGCTTTACCTATGGCTACTCTTGTTATTTCACTTTCCAACGAACGCCAACCATACAACATCAGTTCTTTATTCAACTCATCAAGTCCGCCACTAAAGTGCTTATACAAAGACGGGGATTTTATTCCTAATTCTGTTGCTAACATTTTCAAGGTTATATTAGTAACACCTTTCTCGTCTGCCATTTTAGCAGCCGCTTCAATAATTGTCTTCTTATCTAATCCAGCTTTCATCAGGCTACTCCTATTTATATTTTAGTTAATTATATTAGCCATTATAGCATAAGCTGTTTATAATGTAAATCGTTAAATTCCATAATTGTATCTCAGAAATTCAATTATTTTCTGACTAATCACCTCATATTCATAGTCATGAATATAATGTGGGCAATCAAGATCTATATATTGGACAGAATCCATCTTTGCAAAATACTCCTTGGGAATTTTACGCCATGTCTCCCGATCAAATCCAGTGCCTGTACCATTCGACAGGAATAGCAGCATGGGAATTTGCGGAATCCCCATTTCCGAAACAATCTTTGCATTGTCCTTAACTGCAATGTACTCGTGAATCATGGTCTTGGTCTGTGTGCGACTGAAAAAAATAGCTCTGTAAATTTCTTTTTCCTCATCTGTCAGACTTCCATGCTTTATGGCATCACTTTCGGAGATACCGGGAATGAGACGGGTAACACCCAGTTGCGCAACCAGCCCCGTAATCTTCATCATTGGAATACTAATCTTCATATTCTCATAATACTGTGGCACTGCCATATCAAGACCGATAATCGCAGTTACTTCATCCGGATACTTCTGTGCCCAGTATAAAGCCTCCAGTCCGGACATGGAATGCGGACAAAGGACATATGGTGCTTGTATCCCGGCACATGTAAGTGCCTTTCTGGTATCTTCAAGAATTGAATCGATGTCTCGATTCCTATCAATAATATCGCTGAACCCGTAACCAAATTTCTCGACTACAACTATCCGGTAATCATCACTCAAAAGAGAATAAAGAGATCTGAAATCCAATACAGGAGAACACGTTCCACCACCCGACATGAAAACAAGTGTTGTATCTCCACTTCCTTCCACATAAATATTCATATCGTGTCCATCAACTATGATTGTTTTTCCTTTTTACCTACATTTCTGCGCCGTTCCCATAGCTTTTGTCGTTCTTTTTTAGCGGATGAGTCAAGAGCTGCCCCAATGCACATCCCGATACACAACCCTAAGGATAGGCCTATTCCAGTGCTTCCGGCGGACGAGCCAAAAGCGGTGCCGATGCTTAATCCAAAAAGCATATAGATCGTCATCCAGTTTGTAAGGGGACTCTCCAGAACGAAACGTGGACCTTCTTTCCCCTCTCCGTCAGGAATGAATCCGCATTTCTCCAAAACCCGCTGGGAAGCCTTGTTATCCGGTTCGGTTTCGGCCTCAACAAATATGACACCTGAATTACCAAATGCCCACTGTGTCATCGCCTGAACAGCTTCCGTAGTATATCCTTTTCCTTCATATTCCGACAAAACGCCATAACCGATTTCAACAGCATATTCATGAGCTGTTCCTTTAAAGCCGAGATCTCCAATGTATGTGCCATCACTTTTCAGCGTCATCCTCCAGGGTGCATACCATACCCTGTTTTCAGGGTCACGCTTACACCCGGATAACATTTCACCGTAAGCTGCACGAAGTTCACCCGATTCAGATGTTTCAATCAGGTTTTCAATTTCCTGATCCGACATCGGTTGGATCAGAATTCTCTTAGTTTTGATTTCCGGTTCTTTCTTCTTCATATTAATCACCTTACATGTTTTTCATTATTTAGTCATTTTATTGCTATATAAACAATTTTATAATTTCTTTTGCCCACGAAAGCCAGTTTGGAACAGCCGTATCCAACAATTCCTTTACAGCGGTTACATCTTTAGGGGTAAGTTTTCCAATACTCTGAAATACGCTGCCCACAGCCTGCGTATCACCTATGGCAATCATCGCCCGTGCATTGTCACCAAGAGCAAAATATTTTCCAACCGCTAAAGCACCGACTGAAAAATCACCGATTGCAATTGCACCAAAAGATACAATTCCTAAGCTGATAGCTCCTGCTGAAAATACACCCACCGATAAACTTCCTGCCGACATGATACCGAATGCCAGCATTCCGACAGAAAGCATGCCAAGCGAAAACATACCGAAGGACAGCAATCCCATGGATAACATGCCGAGAGATACAATTCCTCTTGCTTTCAGTCCGACCGCGATCACTCCACGGGCATTGAGCCCCACGGCAACAAAGCCTTTTGCATTCCTGCCAATATGCCACAACGGCATACCCCATACTGTTTTTTCACTCTTTCTTTCACGCAGACGATACCCCGTATGCCTTCTGAAGAAAATGGCAGATTCATCATCAGTCTGATTCTTGTTATCTGTTTCCATCGTATCTCTGAGCAAATAATCCAATGAACAATCAAATAATTCACTCAACCGTATCAGTTTGTCTGTTTCAGGATATGTAATATTACTCTCCCATTTACTGATTGCCTGTCTGGAAACTCCCAGAACATTTGCGAGCTGCTCCTGTGTGTAGTTATTTTCTTTTCTCAATCGTGATAATTTATCGCCTAATGTCATAGTGCGCCCTCCATTCTGAACAATTTGTTCATGCCAATGATACCTGCTTAATGTCTGAAAGACCACCATCACCTGGGTTCTAAATGTAAACTACAGGTTGCATTGCTGTTTTTCTTCCGAAAATCCCATTCATTTATAGAAAACTTTCTATCGTCCTCCTAAATAACGGATTCTTCAGGAAATGCGGTGTTTTCATCTCATTACACACCTGCACCACCATCTCATCCAGAGACTCTGCAATACCTTTGCATCGGTCTACATTTTGCTGTATTTCATCCATAAGCATCATCGCATCTTCGATCTTGTCCATTGCCTGCTCCCTATCATACGTTTCATCCCACGCCGGATAAAATATATCAGCTCCCTTTATTTCTTTTAGCTTTTCCAGACTCTTCCTGTTATCATCCCTCTGAATCCAGATAGGTATGTCACCTCTGACCGGAATCGCATCACCGGTAAATATGCAGCTCTCTTCCGGCAACAGATAGGATAATTCGTCACAGGAATGTCCCGGTGTTCCAACTGCTTCTATGGTCAGACCATCTTCCAACTTAATGCAATCACCATCTTTAAGTATCTCATCAACCGTCACGGATTCGTTGACAAGGGTATAGAAATTTGGAATCGGGCGCTCTGCAAACTGCAGATCAATATCCCTGATCCAACGACTTTCACCAGCGCTGGCATATATCTTACATCCTGTCATTTCTCTGATCTTTGCGGCACTTCCAATATGATCCGGATGCGCATGGGTCAGGAATATACATTTTACATCCGTCAGTTTCCTTCCAATAGACTTTAAAAAATTTGCTATAATTTCTTCCGCACCGTCAACACCGGAATCAATCAAATAACAGAACTCGCCCTCTATGATATAGACATATACATATCTCTTAATTTCGGGAGTTACATGAAAATCAATTTTTAACTGATGTATTCTCTTACCCATACTCTTTTTCTTCCTTTCACAAGTACTCTACGGTTCGCCTTCCACTATAACTGCTCTGGCATCTACACTGTTGACACGCTTCATCATAATCGCCTGATATTCCTTGGATGAGAAGCATTCATCCAGATCTTCCTTTGATGGAAACCTGATCAGAATGACACGCTGTGGCTTTCTTTTATCCGACAGGCACGTAACATCTTCGGTTCTGACAAGATATTCACCTCCATAGCTTTCCACGATTGGCCTGACCTTTTCTATATAAAAATCATATTCTTCCCGGTTCCCGTCCTCGGTAATATACGTATCAATCATAAAATAATATGCCATATGTACTGCTCCTTCTATATATTTTCGTTTCTTACCACATACCGGTAATGCGGCATATCCACGCATCCTCTGTAAATGTTCATTCCATTCTGCGCAGATAGAATACCTTTGCCCTAACTTCATGCATATTTCCACATCCTCAACACTGTTTACTTTCTGCAAATCGTATTAATTACTATAAACAATATCAGGCAATCTAAAACTATGATTCCCACAGAAATGTATGCAAACTCAACCGGAAGCACATCCTCAAAAAGCCCCATAATCAAGATCAGAATTGCAACAACTGCCATCCCGATTCCTGTAAATCTGCACATTTTTCTAGCATCATATTTATCCTTTTCCTCTTTTGTAGCTGTATTATAACCAGCAATAAGTCCACTTCCATGCCCGGAAATTAATATAATTGAAAGAATCGCAAACAGAACAAATATCACCCAAATAATCCAATCCGAACCATTTGACACATCCGATAACTTCATACACTTCACCTTTTAATTCATAATTTATCGCTCATCATCCAGTAAACCTACCTATATCACCTCGCCAGATATTCATCCGCTTCTTCTCTCGATGTAAATATGACAATATCTCTGCCGTCCTGATATTTCTTTATTAATTCGTAGAGTTGTGGCAACTGTTCTTTCGGAAAATCAATGATCCATTGTCTGAATTCTTCATCAAACTCCTTCTCAATCCAAGGCAGGTCTTCCCGCCTTTTCCCGATACGGGATTCTGCTCCCGCAAGACAGATCTCAAGCGGATAGTCCAGCAAAAAAACGGTGTCGCATTCCTTCAGACGCAGTTCCATCGTGCGCAGATAATTTCCGTCGATGATCCACTGATCCCTTTGCACCAGCTCTTTAATCTGTGCTTCGAACTCTTCTCTGGAAACATTCGTCTGATCCGGTTTATGCCACAGCATGTCCAGATAATATAAGGGAAGCCCTGTCGCATCTCTCAGCTTTCTTGCAAATGTACTTTTCCCTGCACCGGGACATCCAATAACAATCACTTTTCGCATAATTTCCCTTTATTCTTCCATTCGTTCGATCTTGAAAATAACCGGACGTGTTCCGTCATTGCAGCAGGTAATCATAACCTTTTCATCTTTCATCCATCCATGCATCACAGATCCGCCCTGCAAAGCTGCATAGACATAATGGCTGATAGCAGCCCACGCTTCGGAACAGAACTGTCCATTCAGCATCGTCAGATAATTGTCTTTATCCACGATAAATTCCTGTCCTTCCTGAAATACACTGCATTTGCCAACATTCGGATTCGAACAGTACTCCTTTGCCAGATCTGAGAAAAATTCTCTCCTCATTACCGTAATTTTACATTTATTTTTCCATCCCATAATTGCCCCTCCATTCATAACGTATAGATTAATAGACATTTATCATTGATTTAAATCAGTTTGGAATTTATCATCCAAATCAAGAAGAAAGCTCTCATAATCTTTCACAAAATACCTGATATTTTTCCGCCCTTTTTGAATAATTGTATGTCCTTCTTCCTCCAGCTTCGCCTTCTGCGATTCAATACCGCCGGGATATTTTTCATTCAGTTCCCCGTTTGCTTTTAGCGTTCTCCAATAAGGCGTTTCATCTTCTGAACGCTGATAACTCGCCCATGCACCAATGGAAACAAAAATTCCGGCTGTAATAGGTTCTGTAAAATCTGCACCGCTTAATTTTGCAAAATATTCCCTGATTTTACCGACCGTAATCACCTTGCCACAGGGTATTCTCTTCATCACTTTGTCATAATCGACCGGCGGTGCAAAATACATCCTATTTCCACCATATTTCTCAGTACTCTTTTGATCCGTTATAATCTGGAGCTTTGGCATATCCTTGCTGTCATGCAGCATAGCATTGAAATCCTTCTTATCTTCATTAGCCATATCAGTCACCTCCTGCTTTTAAGATAATCAACTTGCACATCATAATGTATTCTTCGTCATTCTCATCAATAATTTCAAATCCTGCTTTTTTATACATCCGGACAGCATAATTCGTCTTTTGTACTGCCAACGATGTCTGCTTATACCCATGTTCTTTTAGTTCCGTAAGTATCCTTTTCATCAATTTAGTCCCAATACCATAATTCCTATATTCTTTGAGCAGTGAAATAGCAAGTGATGGCGTTTCATCATCAACATGCCCATAGTCATTCATAATACGCCCCCAAACTGCTCCCACTATCTTATTTTCAATTTCAGCGACATAACAAATGTCACCTTTGTGCTTTCCAAAGTTCGAAACATATACCTGCAGTTCTGGTTGCTTAATTATATCTCTTGAAGGTGCTGTAACTCCTTCAGGAATAAATATTGCTTCATACAAAAATATATCTAATATTTTTACTTCATTTTGTCTTAGTTCTCTTATAGTGTAATCTATATTCTCATGATATGATTTTCCAACTCCTTTTAGTTCAATCACAAAACTATCTCCCTTTTCACAAGCTTAAAATGATCATTCGCATTGCTAACCTTTCAGGAAATACAAGGCCACATATAGTATGGCAATGCACAAAAACGGAAATATTGTTCCTGGAAATCCTTTGTAGTTTTCCCGCTGACACAGTTTCACAATGATAGCATAATGTATACCACTGCCCAGCAAAATCATGATCGCCGCCAGAATGTAAGCATAAATCGAATCTGAAACCGTATGAATCCCTGAAATCCACATAGCATAGTATAGATAATCTCCGATTCCGCAGGTGGGAATTAATACATCATTTTTCTCTTTTCCATATACAATTAACTTTGACATGAAATGGACATTGGACATCGCCCTTGCATTCATAGTGTGCTTTCCATACTTTGTAAAGCTGATAATATCTATAATCGACATTGCAGCACCAATAGCCAGAACCCCTTCAAAATCAAGATTCTTCCCAAACAATATACCAAGACACAGTACAGCAAATGCTGAAATCAATCCATTTATAAACAGCCTTTCTCTTTTATATTTGATAAAAAATGCATTAATCAGGATATAAAGTCCACCTGCAAGACCACAGATTATAATCAGCGTGTCTGTAAAAAACAAATTCCCTACGATAGTCAAGATGCCATACAGCACAATATACGAGGCCGACCATATAATAGCATGTATCAGTTTATCTTTTTCCATAATTCTAAATCCCCAAAGCCTGATTTTTACAATTCTGTTCTCAGTAGTGCATACATTTTCATGTCAATAACTTCTCCGTTTTTTACAGCGTTGCTTCTCAGCGTACCCTCATATTGGAAACCTGCGCAAAAGTTTCATTTTCATCTGCGGAGAGCATTGCAGAATTGAACTGCTACTTCTCAAATATTACTACGCCGCATTCGTAGGGATGGTCGTAATACACAGTTTCTTTTCTTGAGCGATATAACAGAATTTTCAGGATAATCAGAAAATCGCCGCCTCCAGAAAAGATCATAAGTTCTGCAATAAAAAATAAAAGCAATTGACCTGTCGCCACTGCAATCACCGCAGTTCCTGCTCCCAGGATCAGCGTTGGCATAGCTCCTCCTAACATATATTGCCACTTTTTCATCGGTTCCGAACAAGTGCAGTATGGCGTCAAAGCCTTCCAGATAACACCGAATTCAATCGAATGAAAGTGGTTTTTAGCAAAACAGCCCCAGACCAGTCCATGAATCAGTTCGTGCAAAACAATCAGCACCAGGAGAATAGGAAGCAGCAATATGCTGAATCTCAAAGATATCTCCCTCGTCCCGATGCTATTGACAGTGAAATAAATAACAGCAGTTAAAACTACAAACGGCAGCATAATGATAATTGCTCCAACATTAGCCTGCAAAATACCGATGGTCAGCGCTTTTTCTTTATATCCGTTTTTCTGCATATCTGCCCTTAGAATTTCAAATTGTTCTTTGCGTTTCAATTCTTTTTCCGTCAGTTTTCTTTCATTTTTCTTCATCAACTATCTCCTGTAAAACGGTAGTGTTCTGTTTATCTACTCAAACAATTTTGATTTACTATTCTACCGTCCATTCGCCAAATCTGACATTGCTTTGATGCTTTTGGTGTTCCCCTATGATTTTTTCCATCCAGATCATGTCATACCATGTATGAAACTTGTATCCGGAATTATGAAAAGTGCCCACAGGATGAAATCCCATTTTTTTATGAAAATAGTAGCTGTCATTACTCAAATGTTCATCCTCCTCTTTTGGCCGCGCTATACATGCATTCATATTTAAAACACCAATACGTTTTAAAGAATCTTCCAATGCATGATATAAAGCTTTTCCAACACCTGCTCTTCTGGAATCTTTTCTAACATAAACAGTCACTTCCACTGACCAGTTGTATGCTTTCCTGTTTTTGAATTTACCGGCATAAGCATACCCAAGAATTTCACCTTTCTCTATTGCTTTTATATATGGCAAATCTGATGAAATACTTCGTATTCTATCCTGAAAATCAGACAAAGAAGGCACTTCATATTCAAATGATATCGCGGTATCCCGAACATACGGTGCATAGATTGAGAGAAGTTCTTCTGCATCTTCTATGTTTACTGGCATAATTTCCATTTCTTTTTCTCCTACAAATTTCGACTTCCTGATACGAAAACAGTAGTTATTATTTCAATGATTGATTATTCTACCGGGAAACACACTTCCATAACATACTCTTCAAATATCCGGTCAATCTCCTTCCAGTCTAAACATCTCACAAATCTGTCATTTGGAAACTCTAACTGTCTATTCCAGGGGCGATCAAATACGGCTACTTTACACTGTTCAAAATGCAGAACATGCTCAAACGCAGCTGGTGAATCTTCAATTGCAAAATCAAAAGTCATGCTGTAGAGTTTCTCTAAGGTCAAATTGTATGTACACTCCTGATTAAATGATTCCCGACCATATTTATCCACAAAATAAATAGGAATCCTCTCCAATTGATGCTCATCAAGCCATGTTCTGGATGGTTCATAGGAATCAAATGGTCTTCCTGTAATGATAGAAACCTTATGCCCTTCATCGACCCACTTATTAATCGTCTCTGATGCTCCCGCCGTTTCCTCATATTTTAGCAAATTTTCCGGAATATGTCCTGCCTTCATCAATTCATCATACTGTGAATCACTTAAATCAAATGCTTTCTTAAGATTAAAAAACTGAACCTGTCGATAAGGCACCTCAATATTAAACATTTCTTTTGCAATTTTTGTAAAGTATTTTGCTGTTTCACAGATTACATCATCAAAATCTATATATATTTTCATTGTGGTTCCTTTCTGATTTTCACGTTTTTCATCACTATTGTATTTGCTGCTTAATAGAAAAGTAAACTGGAAATTTATCGCTCGCATTGTCAAACGACAAATATTTCAATATAGCTTATTGTTTTCTTTGAGTCAACACCTGTCACACCATAGAAAGAACCTTTATACCAAAGTATAAATCTATTGTCGTTATTTACTATGCAGCACATCGGCAATTGGCATGAGCCGCCTTTGGTATAAACAGCCTTTGATGCATAGGATATTCCATAATAGTCCAATGCTTCCAATATTTTTGACCACGATACGTGACCTTTTCCCATCAACATGATCACATCGGAAAGAGGCACACCGGCAAGCATTGCAACACAGCAATGACCACAGGATCCGGCTTGAAGGGGAATAGTTTTAATACCATCTATTTTTCGTATGGGATGTTCCCTGGAATATGGGCTGTCATGGTTAATTCTCGATAGTGTTTCAATTGGTTCCATTTCGATTTCATATTCTTCTTCAGTCTCAAGCGCCGACAGTGTTTTCTTCGTTATAGGGATTAGATATTTCCCATTCCCCTTGGGAATCAGTTTACATTCAAAAGAAAGACCAAGGATAGACACCCTGCATGGAATATTCCCCTTTAAACCTGTCTCTTCCCATACATTAAATGGTATCTTGATAAATGCGCGACCACCCTCAGTATATATGAACGCACTAAATCTATATATCATTTGATCACCAGCCCTTCACATATTTTGTTATATATAAATTTCCGAATTTGTTAACTAAACAATTCTAAAAATTA
>NZ_JBNPMZ010000027.1:0-38537 GCF_050314255.1 Sporofaciens sp. SGI.106 | reverse complement strand
TATCAATATCCGGGAAGAAGTATTACGCCTGCTCTTGGCATAGGATATGTCTGTTTCCAGACTGAATTTATGTCCATATCTGGACAAAATATAATTGTAACGCCCGTTTCCGGGCTAAAAATCGAACCGCCGGGCAGGCGGGGATAGCTTATTGATACTTGCCCCATTAGGGGCATTGAGTAAGAAGCTCCCACTTCAAATGAAGTTAAGTGGTAAGAGCATGTCACTAAGAACACTCCTGGAATTTGAAGTGTCGAAAGAGAAGATTGTATCAAAAATCTGTGAGGAGTATTCTATAAAGCAAGATGAAGCGGAGCGACTTGTAGGCGAATGCAGTTAGTTCTGAACAGTTACAATAATATGATGAAAAAAGGAAGCAAATTATAAAAATCTGCTTCCTTTTATGTTGTCATAATACCACAAAATCGGTAAAAAATCAAGTCTGGTATCTATCCGGATGTGGTGTTATAATCACTTCCCAATATGAGGATACAAGGGAGGCGAGGACATGAGTGAAAACTGGATGGAGATTTGGGGCAAACAGAATCAGTTAGCGAAAGTAATGGAGACGAATCAGGATACAGTGAAGTATGGACTGACGTTAAGTGAGGCAGATGCTCAACTGATTGTAAGTGAGAGGGGGAATGCTTTGAAGGAACAGAAAAGAGTGGAGTTCGGAGTGGGAATTTCGGTAAAAATAATCTATGAGTTCTGTGATTCAGCTTATATTGATCAGAATAACTATGTGGATACCATTATCCGGCTGCAGGAAATATTTTATTTGTATAAGAATGAGATGCAGGATGAGATTACCGATGACGAACTTTTGCATTTTATGAAGGAACAGTTTGAAACTATCTGTTTTGGAGACCTGGATTATCTGGAGGGAACCTGCCTCAGTAATTTTGCGCAGGTAATCCGCGCGGGGTACAAAGGGCATCAGGGATCCTCCGGATATGGAGAGTATGCGCAATTTGATGAGGTGGAAAGATGGGATTACGAGATGTATCTGGAATCTTTAAAAGATCTTTGCTGGAGGTGACGGAAGATGAATTATGACATGGAAGAACTGATACCGATTGTGGCGAAGCTGGCAGAGAAGTATACGGGATTTGAGAGTACGTCAATCACTTATGAGAAAGCGGAGCAATTGATGGGAGCGGTTATATATTGCATCAATGAGATGGAAAGGGAGGCGGATGGCAGTATCCTATCTTCTGAAAAAATGCCGGCGCTGCAGGCATATGAAATTGGTCTGGAACGTGTGAGGGAAAAAACAGAGGCGGCACTGCGGATTTATAATGAAACCGTGAGGAATTTCAGCGATTATGGTAATATCTGTCTGCAGGAAACTTTTATAAAAGGGATGCCGGAATTTTTCAAATGGTATGATATCAGATTCGAACCTCAGAATACGATTCTTACATTGGATTATCCGATCCTGTGTAACATTCAGGAATACAGTGGAATAGACAGAATTTATGAATATATTGAGTGTATCCGGCTGGAACAGAGTTTTCTGAAACAGTTTCCGGCAGATATGGTGGAACAGATATTAAAAAGGTACAATCCGGGATACAGAGAGATGATTGATAATATATGTGAGATTGTTTATGGGGATGTGGTTCTTCGCATGCTGGAAGGAAGGACACTAGGGGATGATGCGGAAGAATATGTTGAAAAGGCTACAAAAGAATTAATAGAAAAATATTATGATAATGACATACAGTTATTCGAGTATCTCAGGTGTGCACTAAGAGATATCATTGTCCGGTTAAGAATCCGGATGGAAGGGAAAATGGATACGAAAAGGATATAATTCTATTGTATAATAGCTGTAAAGAATAAAAAAGTTAAGAATTTGTTGATGATTCAGGAGGGAAAATGCAATGGAGACGGGTTTGAATCTCTTAATCGTAGAAGATGATGCACTGCTTGCAGAGGCAATCGGGGATTATTTTTCCAGTAAAGGGTGGAAGACGGACGTAGTTATGGATGGAATTCAGGCATTGGATTGGTTCGAGCAGGGGAATTATCAACTGATTCTGTTAGATGTAATGCTTCCGGGGAAAAGCGGATTTGAGGTGTGTCGCAGAATACGGGAAATCAGTGATGTGGCAATATTTTTTATCACAGCCAGGGTTATGGAGGAGGATGAGCTGAATGGATATGCGCTTGGGGCGGATGATTATGTGACAAAACCATTTTCTCTTCCGATTCTTTATGCAAAAGCTATGGCGATGATGGGGCGGATACGGGGAGAAAACCCGGCACGGAGAATGAAAAAGGGAGACATCGAGGTGGATGTGCGGATTCATGAGGTATGGGTCCTGGGGCATCAGAGAGAAATTGCGCCTCTGGATTATGAGATGCTTCTCTTTTTTATGGAGAATCCCAATCGGATTTTCAGCAGAGAACAGCTGTTGATCCGATTCTGGGGGTATGATTTTGATGGAAATGAAAGAGTGGTGGATAATCATATTAAGAAACTCCGAAAGATACTTGATGGAAGCCGGTGCATGATTCAAACGGTGCGAAAGACCGGATATCGAATGGAGGTGCGGCCATGAGAAATGCGAAAAAAAGAAAAGGAAAAGCATTTACAGGAGCTGTTATTGTGGGATTTACCATGCTGTATCTGATCAGCATGTTACTTTCGACCTGGCTGGTAAAGCGAAAATATGATGAAGATTATATGCGGAATTTGAATGTGTGCGCCAGTTCGATTCAAAACATTATTCAGGAAGAGGCCAGAAGCCAGGGGTGGAAATGGGATGAGCTGACAGAGAATCAGACCAATTATCTGAAAATGGTACTGTCTAATATCTATTCATTCAATAGCGCTGATCAGTATCAGATGATATCCGGAGCCATATATAATCCGTATGGTAAATTGGAAGTCAAAAGCCAGAATGTGATCGGAGAGACCTGGCTTTCGGACGGAGAATCGGAGAGAAGGTATCTTTACTATAACCTTTCCGATTATCTGACGGATGACCAGATTAAGGAACTTGCAAAATATCAGGCGACGCTCTATGAAGGGGAATGGCCGGTTCCGTATCTTGTGTTTGCAAAGGCCGAGCAGGAACACTGGGGACTGGCATCTATAACGATTTATAAGATAGAATGGAAGAAGGAAGGAGAAGAGGGGGAGATATCACCCGACCTTCCGGAGCAGTTCCGGAATTACAGCGTGTCTGCAGGGGAGGATGGAAGTAGTTACAGAATCTGTGACAGCGAGGTGGATTGGAAGTGGGAAAATCCTACTGTCGATTCCGGTACGGAGCGGATTAATATGGAATTTATGGGGAAAGTTGCAGACTTCCCGGGGATGCAGTTTGGCATCCGATCATGGGAGAGATGGCAGGAAGACGAGTATCTGCAGAATTTTCCGGAAAAAATTGAAGGACAGCTCTGGATGGCAGGGCTGAATTCGGTGATGCTTAACATGGATGCAGAGTATCCATTTGTGCTTAGTGATATGGTGTTCCCAGTGTATTTCAGTGATGATGATCCGGCAGGAAGTCTGGTGCTTCGAACGACTGCTCATCCGTGGCTGGCGGCAATGGATTATATGAAAATGGTATATCTGGGCGGATTTCTTTTCCTGATATTATGTATGGCAGTGGTAGTACGCTTGATGAATAAGACTTATGAAAAAGAAAGGCGCCTGGAGGAGATGCGAAGAGACTTTACCAATGCGATTGCACACGAATTGAAGACACCTTTAAGCGTTATTCGCGGGTTTGCAGAAAATCTGAAGGAAAATACCGTTGCGGAAAAAAGAAATTACTATCTGGAGAAAATCGTTGAGCAAACAGAAGAGATGGATCAGATGGTGGGGAAAATGTGTGATATCTCCAAGTTAGATTCCGAACAGCTTGTGCTTCAGAAAGAGACGGTAGATGTCCTGGAACTGGTAAAAGGGCAGGAGAAGAAAATTCAGGAACTGATCGAAAATCTGAATCTGGATGTAGAGTATAGGGTGCGCAGTCCATTTGTGGTGGAAGGTGATCCATACTATCTTGGGAAGGCATTTTTCAATCTGCTTTCCAATGCGGCAGAATATAACCGGCGTGATGGTATGATAGAAATCCTTATGGATGAGGAGTGCATTTCCATAGAAAATACAGGTGCGTCCATACCGGAAGAAAAACTTAAGTTCATTGGAAATATGTTTTACAGTGGCAATCAGAGCCGGAGTCGTCAGGCAAAGCATCACGGGTTGGGGCTGTACCTGACGAGGAGGATTCTGGAGCTCCATCACCTGGATCTGAGAATTGAAAATGCGGAAGATGGAGTCCGGGTTACGGTATTCCGGGAATAGGAATCTACACGTAATAGTCACCTACACGCATCGCACCTGCAGCTCCGTAACATGCTCCTCTTCTTCGTCAGTCTGGTGAATATCTGTCCACAGAAGTTCCAGAACCGGGCCTTCAGGGGTCAGTCCCTGTTCGTCGGCATAGCGGAACAGAGCCGGGATATATTCGGCATTCTGGGCACAGTCTCCCCGGTAGCTTACGGTAAGGTAGATGCCGCCGGGGATGGTGTCACGTCCATCCTTATCAATGATAAATACATCGGTGTAGTGGCGGCAGAGTCCCTGCTTTGCACTTTCCAGCGGAATGACGGAGCCGATGCGATTATTGCCGATGATGTAAAGCTTATCTTTGTCTTTGTTTAATAACTGCTTGATCAGAAGATCCATTTCCACATCAATTTTATAACCGGAATGAATGGTGTGGCAATGTCTGACGGGCAGTTCTTTTTTTTCAATGATACCCAGAGGCTGTGTCATTGTATCATGCAGGGTTTCCAGACGGTCTTCAATGTTGGCCTTTAAATCTGCGAGAGCCTGCATTTTATTATTGATTACATCTAATTCTTCCTGCAGCATGGCTTTGGTGCTGGCCAGACTTCGATTGTTCAGATAATCCTTTATTTTCTCCATGGAAAATCCCAGTTCTCTTAAATCACGGATCACATTCAGGCGCCACAGATCGTGAATGTGGTACATTCGATAGTTATTTTCGCCGCGGTGAGGCTTTAAAATGCCTAACTCTTCGTAGTAGCGCAGGGAATCCGGGCCGATATTATAGAGCCTGGAGATTTCGCCGATACGGTAATAGTGTTTCATATCCTGATTCCACCTTTTTGTAAAAAACTCTTGACCTTAGTATTATACCAAGGTTTAAGGTATAATTACAAGAAGAGAAACTCAGGAGGAAATTATGAAACTGGAAGGAAAATCTTTAAAAAGCGATTTTATGAGATTTATTGTACCCTCTATCGTGGCTCAGTGGGTATTTGCACTTTATACTATGGTGGATGGCATCTTTGTAGCAAAGGGTGTGTCGGAAGTAGCGCTGACTGCCGTTAATATTGTAATGCCTTATATTATGGCGCTCTATGCTATTTCTATTTTATTTGCGGTAGGAACCTCTACGGTGGTTGCTATTTTGCTTGGAGAGAAAAATGGAAAGCGCGCAAATGAAGTATTTACACAGAATATTACGCTTCTTACGATTTTTTCTGTGCTGATTACGATTATTGTGATGTTAAATCTGAAAAGTGTTGCACTGTTTTTGGGAGCAACTGAAGTGAATATGAAATATGTATTAGAATATCTGAGAGCAATTGTTCCGTTCTCCGGATTATTCATATTGTCCTATTCTTTTGAAACATTAATAAAAACGGACGGCTATCCCAAGATGGCAACCTTCATTGTAACGGCAGGCTCCGTGCTGAATGTAATACTGGATTATTTTATGGTGATGCGCTGGCATATGGGAATCGGAGGTGCGGCTCTTGCCACGGGAATTTCCCATGTCGTGCTGATTGCCATGTATCTGGTGCATTTCTGCGGAAAGAAGGGAACCATTAAATTCCGGAGATTCCGGTGGGATATACCGGTTATCTGGAGAGAGGTTAAGAATGGAATTCCATCCGGAATTACAGAACTGTCTACGGGACTTATTATTTTCCTGTTTAATCAGGCGATTTTGAAATTTTTAAATGAAGATGCACTGGTCAGCTATACCATTATTTCCTATGTAAATTCCATCGCAGTCATGACGATGGTAGGAATTGCACAGGGATACCAGCCGTTGATCAGTTACTATTTTGGGCAGAAGAGGATGGACAGATGCAAGAAGCTGCTCCGTTATGGAATTGTGGCAGTGATTGTGGCATCTATAGCATTTACGGGAGGATGTCTGCTGGGTGCGGATGGAATTGTGGGTCTGTTCCTGGAAAAGAATATGACGGAGCTTTTTGCATATTCCTCCGGAGTGCTCCGAATCTTTGCATTATCCTTCCTGATTGCAGGGTACAATATCGTTATCGGTGGGTATTTTACCGCTGTGGAGGAACCGGTATCTGCAACCATTATATCCATGGGGCGAAGCATTGTGATGCTCATCCTGAGTCTGGGCCTCCTGACCATGGTCTTTGGAGGTGCGGGAATCTGGTGGAGTCCGCTGCTGGCGGAGGCCCTGACCCTGGTATTTACACTGGTGTTCTTTTTCCGATATCTGAAGAGAATCAATGCTTAATGGATATTTCCTTCCAGATACCGGTAATAATCTTCATTCAGGATCATTTCGGACACCGTAAATTTGTTATATACAATGTTGGCCATAGTGTTCAGGTATTCCTGAGAAATTTCTTCATCCGTAAGCGGAGTGACGGAGCCATTGGATGCATTATAAATGCATTTGCCTGAGATGAAGCTTCGGTTCGGGAAACAAACTAACTGTTCCGAATCAGAGAGAATGTCCTGACCGATCATGAGTCTGGAATCATACTCCAGTCCCAAAAGATTGGAGATGGTGGGCAGGATATCCACATCGTAACAATATTTATCTACTACAACAGGTTCTTCCATGCTGCCGGACCAGATAATGAGGTCATTTTCATACCACTCAATGCCGGATTCCAGTTCGTGTCCGGCAAGCTCGTCACAGACCGGCTTGTCGTTATATGGAATATGGTCTGCTCCGAGGACGATGACGGTGTGGTCCGCGATTCCCCGGGATTCCAGTTCGGCCAGCAATGCGGTCATGGCTTTTTCAAGTTCCAGCTGGCATGCCAGATATCCCTTGGTGGTCTCAGAGCATGGAAGATCTGCGACAGAATCATAATTGCGGTATGACATTTGATTACTGTTTACATCGTACATCATATGTCCGCTGACAGACATATAGTAAGTGTGAAATGGTTCGCTGTCCATGTATTGTGCCATACTTTGATTTATCAGTTCCAGATCAGACTGCGGCCAGTATTCGTGACCGCTTTCGGTGGTCTCCGGCTGGAACCAGTTGCCTGTTCCGTGCCAGTTGTAGCCCATGTTCGGATGGGACAGATCTCTTCCGTAATAGGTATAGCTGTTGTTGTGGTAACCGTTCAGTGTATAATTCAATCGTTCCAGCTGTCGTCCCAAAGTGAAGTACATATTATTCTGGTGCTCTCCGGTCAGTTTCATGGAGACAATTCCGTCTGTAGGAAGCAGACCCGTCAGATTGGCATATTCGCCATCTGAAGTACTGGCGTACCATTCAGGCGTATAGTAGTGATTAAATACAAATCCTTCATTTTTCAGGCGGTACAGCGTGGGAGTCCGCTCCGGGTCAATTACAAATTTTGAAAATCCCTCCGCAGTTATAAAGATTACATTGTATCCTTTGAAAAGTCCGGTATATTCATTTTTGTTTGTGCCGGATTGGGACTGGAAATACTGTGTAAGCTGTACCACATTTTCATTTGGTGCCGAAGTTGTGATTGCATCAAAATCAATATTCAAAATATTTGGTGAAGTATCAATCTCCGGCTCGGGTTCCGGTTCGGGAACAGCGACAGTTTCCGTAGTCACCGGATCCAACTGAAGAGTTTTATCGGGCTTTCCGGCAATCAGATAGTATCCATCCAGACGGTTCATAGTCAGCACACCGAATTCTTCTACCGTCATGTCGGTAGAAAGATTGTGATAGTAAATGTCATAGGCACTGTAGGGTGAGTGACTGGACAGGTTCAGAAACAGAATTGCAATCAGGTAGCATTCGGCGGCAATGCAGAGGCTGGTTTTCAGTGTCTTTGCAGGTTTCTGTGTAAATGCAATCCAATTTTTTCTCCGACCGATCAGAAGAAAAATCACCGGCAGCAGGAGCAAAAGAATACCCAGGAGACTTCCAATAATATTTTTGGAAATAACATCCATAAAGTCAAATGCCTGTCCTGCCACGCCAAGCATACTGAAGAGAGCCAGAAATTTCTGGAAAACAGCATGATAAACAATCTGTGCACAGAAGAAAATGCATAAAATAGAAGTGAGCGCTGTAGTCAGTATAAAAACAGTTCGCTCTCTGAACATACTGCAGATTCCTCCGATGATACAGCCAAACATGGAAGAAAACAGGAAAAGATAAAATAAGTTCCCACAGAAAGTATGGAACATGAGCAAATGAAATGTCATTTCCAGATATAAAATTACCAGTGAAAAAAACACCGGGAGAGAAAGAGGTTTTTTAATATACTTCATGATAAACGAATCCTTTACGCATTTTTTTGATATATTTTACCATGTTTTTACAAAATATGGCAATGAAAATTGTTGAAATAAAACAAAGTCAAAAAAAATGAAAAAAGGGGTTGATTTTTAGAAGGTTTCTGTTATAATAATATTTGTTCGCGGGACAGAGCGGACAACAAAAAAGGCTGATGCGGAATGGTGTAATTGGCAGCACAGCAGACTCTGACTCTGTTAGTAGGGGTTCAAGTCCCTTTTCCGTAGTTCCTTGGCAGGGGCGCCGGATGTTCTTACATCGTAGGCATCCGGTCAAATAACGGAGTGTGGCTCAGCTTGGTAGAGCGCTACGTTCGGGACGTAGAGGTCGCAGGTTCAAATCCTGTCACTCCGATTGAAATTAAAGAAAACCACAAAGCTTGGAGATACGAGCTTTGTGGTTTTTTGTTCCAAATTATTTCCTGGAAAAATCAAAAAGATTATTTCTTTAATTATTGATGTGTCAAACTCCCGAATAGAAAAAAGGGGGACTTGATTTCTCTCATCCCCCAGTGTATAATCTACTTAAGAAAGGTAATCAGATGCAAGATCTGATGCCCTCAGTAAAATTTAATTTATTTCTATGTTAAGACATAGCATCCATCAAACTTTCCCAGGGTTATCGTGGATGCTATTTCTTATTATGTCGGTTATCTATGTAGGTCAAAGCCGCAAAAACTACTAATAGTAAAGTAAGAACTTCCATTGTGTTCATGATTGAGCGATGCCCTCACTCTATATGTGAAAGAAACCAGAAAGAATCTTTTGAACTGTTGAATCTTTCCGGATTTTTGCGTATTTTAATAAAGCTATCAGTTTTTCGCCTTTTTATGCGGTTTCTTTTACTGGGAACAGGTGGCTTCCTGTTCGCTCATTCTGTATCTTTGCGTGCAGTTTATTCAGATTATATCCCATGCACAGTAAAAGAATCTCCGGTTTCACTCAGGATATTTTCATAGGATTCCTGACGCTTCTCTAAGAAACTTTTGGAGATGTACAGACGTTTATATACAAAAGGCGAATTGATTCTACACTATTTATCTATGCCTGTTATCGTGACGATTCTTTCAGCGACAATTGGAAATATATTGGGATACACCGTGTTTAAGAATGTGGTGGTGTCCATGTATTATAATAGCTACAGTCTTCCGGCGTATGAGACAGTATGGAATACGGATGCGTTTTTCAAAACAACGATCATTCCGGTAATTCTGATGTTGGTGGTAAACTTATGTGTAATTATCAAAATGATGCAACATACACCACTACAGTTTTTGCGGCATGATCTGAAGAAAACAAAACGGAAAAAGGCCATGCGCCTTCCAAGATGGAAGTTCCTGAGCAGATTTCGTCTTCGTATCATTTTCCAGAACATCTCCAACTATGTGATTCTTTTTGCAGGAATTTTCTTTATTATGGTTATGCTTGCTATGGCAGTTGGTATGCCGTCCACTCTGAAGTATTATCAGGATAATGTTGCGGATATGATGTTTGCAAAGTATCAATATGTCTTAAAGAACTATGAGAATGAGGATGAGGATATTATTACCACGGTAAACAAAGATGCTGAGAAATTCGGCATGTATTCGCTGCAAAAGAAAAGTGATGAAATAGATGAAGAGGTGTCGGTATATGGTATTATTGAGGATAGCAGGTATGTAGAGATTTCCGGGCTGGAGGAATTAAAGGGAAATGCGATCTATGTTTCAAAACCGTTCAGCGATAAGTATGGTTTGAGGATAGGTGACAGCGTTACACTGGATGAAAAGTACGAGAACAAACAGTATCGGTTTGAGGTTGCAGGAATTTATGACAGATGCCAGAGTATTGCTGTTTTCATGCCACTGGAAAACTATCACAGAATGTTTGATTTAGAGGAAGACGAATTCTCGGGATTTATGTCTGATTCAGAAATAACAGATATTGATGAGGCATATATAGCAACGATGATTACGGAACGGGAGATTACCAAGATGTGTGATCAGTTGGATCACTCTATGGGATCATATATGGAGTATTTCCAAATTCTATGCATCCTGTTGTCGGCTATTCTGATTTATCTTCTTACGAAAATTATCATAGAGAAGAATGAGAATGCTATCTCCATGACGAAAATTTTAGGGTATGAGAATGGGGAGATTGCAAGCCTATACCTTCTTTCCACAACTTGGATACTAATCATTTCGGATGTAATTAGTGTCGTTCTGGGGACATTTGTTATGACACAAGCGTGGAAAACAATTATGTTCAGCTACAGTGGCTGGTTTACGTTTGTTATTGAACCGACAGGATATTTAAAAATGTTTTTATTTGTTTTGATTGGGTATTTGTTTGTTATGTTTTTGGATTTTGCCAGAATTAAGAAGATTCCAATGGATGAGGCGTTGAAAAATATGGAATAGAAGAGAAAAAGCAGATTGCTGGTAATGAGGTAATCTGCTTTTTTCTAATAGATAAGATTTTTCAATATGAATAAAAAGCATTGACGATATAAAGGAAATTGGATATCATACAAGTAGTTAGATAATGCTAACTCACGAAAAGGATGAGAGGTTAAAAGGGTACGCCCGGGAGGGCGTTTTATTTAAAATAGATGGTTAGTAGCAACTAACAGAAAGGAGAATTATTTATGAGCGTAGTAATTATCGGTGGAAATGAATGTATGGTGCGTCAGTATAAGAACTTGTGTCGGGAATATCGCTGTGATGCAAAGGTATATCCAAAACAGAAAAGCAGTCTGAAAGGAATCGGAAATCCGGATCTGCTTGTACTTTTTACGGGTACAGTGTCCCATAAAATGGTGCGTAATGCATTATCTGAGACGAAGGGACAGGATGTAAAGGTTGTACGATCACATACGAGTTCCATTTCGGCATTGAAAAATATATTGGAAGAAAATGCAAAGCAGGAGGAAATGGTATGTCCGATGAAATGATTATTCGCCATGGTTCTCCTACACTTGCAGGATTGAAAACCGGTATTCTTTTTAATTGTTCATACTCGGATAAGGAAGAATTATTGGATACCCTGCGTTCTTTAAATCGCAGACTTGTGCCGAAAGGAGTGCGCATTATTTTGCGACACTCCCATTTCTTTTCCTGCAGGTTGCGTTTCGCTTTCCTTTTACGTACAGAGTAGGTAGAGCATATTTCAAAAAGTACACAATTTGGAATATGGAAAAAGATACGTGAATTTTGTACCGAAATGTATGGATAATACCTTTTGGAATATTCCAGAAGAAATGTCATGGGGCTTTCCGCAATATCAGAAAAAAGGACTGCTGATCAATGCAAGTGCAGAAACTGCTCTGGAAAGAAAGTCGTTCCGGGATAGTGTGATGCACAGACGATGTATCATTCCAGCAAAGCAGTTTTATGAATGGGATTCGGATAAGAATAAAGTTACTTTCCTGAGAGAAAATCAGCCGGTCTTATTTATGGCAGGATTTTACGATCGCTTTCAGGATGAAGATCATTTCATTATCTTAACTACCCAGGCAAATGAATCGGTCAGTCCGGTGCATCATCGGATGCCGTTGATTCTGGAAAAATCAAAATATCTATTCAATGAGAATGTTTTTTTCGATATTCTTTTGGCGTACAACCCATGATATCATAAAATACTTTGCCAAAATAACTGCCGGAATTGAAACCGCAGTCTTCGCTGATATACAGGATGCTGTCGTTTGACTGCAGAAGCTTTTGAGTTGCTATGCTGACTCGGTGTTCCGTCAAAAATTTCATGGGTGATGTTCCCAGATTCCGCTGAAAACATCGTGTACATTCTCTTGTACCGATATTAGCAGAAGAAGCAATATCCTCTAAAGTAATCTTTTCCATGTAATGTGTCTGGATATATTGAATCATTAATTTCATGCGGTCTATATCTGAATTCTCTTTTTGCTTCGGGGCTTTCTGCAGATGTTTTGTTTCTTCAAAAAACATGTTCCAGAACAAAGAAAGCTCCGCGCGAATCAGGAACTCATATCCAGAAGGCTCATCTTCATTTAACTTAATTATTTTTATAACCTTTTCTAACATTTGTATTCTTTGATAAGTGTCTGGAGTGATCTGGTAAATCTGTAATCTGTCATTTTGGGTAATAGGAAGTATATATTTATGTTCCAGCAGACTGCCCGGGAAGCCAGAAATAAAAGTAGTATCAAAAATATGGGCAAATATCTTACATTCGCCTTTTTTCGCCTGTAGTGTATGCAGGGATTCTGAATTGATAAAGACAGCCTGTCCTTTTTTCAATGTAATCATTGAATCATATGTACGTATCTCAACTTCACCTTCTACAACATAATCTATTTCCAATGCAGGATGCCAGTGCCAGGGAATACTCTGATTCATATACTGTTTCATATCACTAAACTGGCATACATAAGGATAAGAATTTTTCTTGTTGGGGAGAAGTTCGCGGTTATCAGGGGTAGGCTGACAGTCGGAGTTAAAAATCATACTTATACCTCGTCTGTAATTTATTAGTTTTTAGTCTGAATTTTATTAGTTTGAAACGTAAAATAGGTATTCTGCCAAATTATCAATGGTTAAAATTCATATATTATGCAAGGGAATTTGAGCATATTATACAAAAATTATTCCGTTTTAACAAGTCTGAATGGTAATTTTTCATGTCTGAAATCAAATTTTTTTCTGAATCAATCATGGTTATAATCATAATCGTAACGGGAATCACAAATCTCATATGAAAGGAAAAGTAAAAATGATAGAACAGAGAAGAAAACGTGCAAGGGAAATTAAAGCTTACGGCACAATTCGAAAAGCAGTGGAAGCAGGCAGTTTAGAACAATTTCAGAATATCAGTCTCAGTGAGGCAGTTGTATTAGGTCTAATCAATCAGGGGGTAAGAACCTTTGTCGGTATCTTTGGACACGGGATGACGGATGTAGGAGAAGTGCTTCGTATTTACGAAGAAGAAGAGGCGGTAAAGACGGTGAGTGTTCGGAATGAAGTGGAGGCTTCTCATGTGGCATCCATGCTTCGTTGGAAATATGGAGAAACTCCGGCAGTGTTTACTTCCATTGGTCCGGGAGCCCTGCAGGCAGTGGCCGGATCACTGGTTGCACAGTCAAATGGATTGGGTGTGTATTATTTGATGGGAGATGAAACCAGCCATAGCGAGGGCCCGAATATGCAGCAGATTCCGAAGAGAGAGCAGGAGTTGTTCTTAAAGCTTTTGTCAACTTTCGGACCGGCCTATTCCTTACATACTCCGGAAGCAGTGTTTACAGCGCTGAAGAGAGGTGATGCTGCGGTTAACGGAGGCGTGAAACATTCGCCGTTTTACATGTTGCTTCCGATGAATATTCAGCCGAAGGTCATGGAGCATTGCAACTTACTGGAATTCCCGGAAAAATCTGCAGAATCCAAGGTAGTCAGTGTTGATTCTGATCTGTATCGCGCAGCAGTAGAAACGATCTGCAGTTCTTCCAGAATTACAGTGAAGGCAGGCGGAGGCGCTGCGAAGGTTCCATCAGATGTGTGGGAAGAGTTTTTAGAGCTTGCAGATGCGGTATATGTACACGGACCGCAGGTTCCGGGATTATATCCATATTCCAAAGAACGAAATATGGGAGTGGGCGGATCAAAAGGTTCTATCTGCGGAAATTATGCAATGGACGAGTGTGATCTTGTTATTACTGTCGGAACAAGGGGTGTCTGCCAGTGGGACAGCTCAGGAACGGCATTTAAAAAGGCAAAAAAAATCATCAATATTAACTGTGATTATAACGATCTGGGACAGTATAACAATTCTGTTCGTATCCAGGGAGATGCAGAAGAAGTACTCTTAAAATTAATTGAGCTGTTGAAAAATGCGGAGAACAAAGCAACAGATCCGGAATGGCTGAAAGAATGCAAAGAGAAACGGGTCGAGTGGGAATCTTACAAACAGTTAAGATATGATCATCCGGTTCTGGTGGATGAGAAACGCGGAAAATCCATTCTTACAGAGCCGGCTGCGATTAAGAAAGCAGTAGATTTTGCAGATGCTCATGGCTGTGTGAAAATATTTGATGCAGGAGATGTGCAGGCAAATGGCTTCCAGATTGTGACCGATGAAAAACCAGGTCAGACAATCACAGACACAGGCTCATCCTATATGGGCTTTGCAGTATCATCAATGCTCGCCTTTGCACTGCAGGGTGGAAAGGATTATCCGGTAGCATTTACCGGAGACGGAAGCTTTATGATGAATCCGCAGATATTAATTGACGCGGTTGAGTATGGACTGAAAGGAATGATCGTGTTATTTGATAACCGTCGTATGGGAGCAATCACAAGCCTTCAGTATGCTCAGTATGACGTGGGATTTAAAACTGACGATACGGTTGCAGTAGATTATGTACAGATGGCAGAGTCTGTCAAAGGTGTGAAGGGATTTTATGGCGGCGAGTCTGTGGAAGAGCTGGAAAAAGCATTAGAGAAGGCATATGCGTATGACGGTCTGTCTCTGATACATGTACCGGTATATTTCGGAAGAGAAGAATTTGGCGGTCTTGGTTCCTTTGGAAATTGGAATGTGGGCAACTGGTGTGAAAGAGTGCAGAAGCTGAAGCATGAAATCGGATTCTAAAATATACAATATGTAATTCAATAATCATAATCGCACTGAGAATTACAAATATCATATGGAAGGAAAAGTAAAAATGAAAGAGCCTAATACAGATAAAGAGGACATTATATTTTGCGGCCGGAATTACTGGTCAGAGGAAATTCTCGATGGATTAGTGAAAAAACGTATTGATGGCAGAGAGTTTTCTGTTTATTGTAATGCGCCGGTTTCTTTGTATGATTCTCTGAAAAATGCGGAAAAGAAGTGGCCGGACAAAATATGTCTTGTAGACGATGACGGTACATTTTTTACCTATGAACGCTTTCTAAAGCTTGTTGACGGATTTTCCACATTCCTTCACAGGGAGTACCGGATAGGGCATGGAAGTCATGTGGGAGTTTTGCTTTACAACAGCTTGGAGTATTGTGCCAGTATTTATGCGTTGAATCGGCTGGGAGCGGTTATGGTTCCACTATCAACCAAGTATAAAGAACAGGAAACAAAGTCCCTCATAAAAAGGGCAGATCTGTCAGGAATCATTTTCCATAAAGATTTTGAAGAATGGTTTCTGAAAGAAGATACAGAGATGTTTCAGCTTTGTATGGATATAGGCAGATTAAAAGAGCTGGCTGTGGAAAACGAAACATGTGCTGCAGAGGATGAGGAGATACTTCCAATCCCGAAAGAAAACGATACAGCGATTATGATGTTCACATCTGGAACAACTTCCAGGAGTAAAGGCGTACTGCTAAAAAATTACAGCGTAATGCATGCAATCATGGTATATCAACGGATATTTCAGATTGACGATACAGACAATACGATTCTCCCCATACCGGCATATCACATTACTGGCTTGGCGGCAGTTATTGGACTATTTATACATGCGGGAGGCTGTGTCTGGCTTCATAAATTTTTCGATGCAAACCGCATAGCAAAAGAAATGGAACAAAAGCCAATTACTTTTTTCCATGCATCGCCGACTATATTCTCTATGCTGCTGACAGAGAAAAAAGAGCATCCGGATATATTGCTACTTGAAAAGATTGCATGCGGAAGCGGTAACATGCCGCAGGCAAAAATACAGGAAATGAAGGAGTGGATTCCTACAATGGAGTTTCACACCGTGTACGGATTAACAGAAACATCTTCTCCGGCAACCATATTTCCTGGAGACGCTGCGGCGGGAGAACACAGAGGCTCAGCAGGACGTCCAATTCCGGGAATAGAGTTTAAAATTTGTGATAGACGGGGTTGTATCTTGAAACCGGGAATGGTTGGAACAGTTTGTGTAAAAGGAACTGTGGTTACATCCGGCTACTACGGAATCGAAAACCAGGAACTCTCAGATGGCTGGTTGGACACTGGGGATATCGGAAGGATCGATCAAGAGGGATATCTTTATATTGTGGACCGCAAAAAGGATATGATTAACAGAGGTGGCGAGAAGGTATGCAGCTACGATGTTGAGAACGTCTTGTATGAAGTTCCGGGTGTACATGAGGCGGCCGTAATAGGAATCCCCGATGAAATATACGGTGAAGTTCCAGCGGCTATGATCGTGCCGGAGAAGAATAAGGCTTTAAAGGAAGAAGACATCCGCGTATATCTTAAAGAACGGCTTGCAAAATTCCAAATACCGGCAGTCATTGTGTTTGCCGGAAGCCTTCCGATGACACCGGGAATGAAAATAGATAAGAATAAGATACGTATTCTGCTCCAGTCAGATTACGGGAGAAAGAAACTATAAGAGTAACTGCAAATACAAAAATTAAAAAGGAGGTCATGCAGAATGAAACAACCAACATTCATAAGTGCAAAAGAAGCTGCAGCAATGATTGAAAGCGGAAGTACGATAGCAACTATTGGTATGACACTTGTCTCGGCATCTGAAAGTATATTAAAAGCGCTTAAAGAAAGATTCCTGCAAGAAAACAGGCCACAGGGACTGACTTTGGTACATTCCTGCGGACAGAGTGACAGAGACAGAGGTATCCAGCATTTTGCACATGAGGGAATGCTGCATCGTATTATTGGAGGGCACTGGGGGCTTCAGCCTAAAATGATGGAACTGATATCCCAGAACAAGATTCTTGCTTACTGTATTCCGCAAGGACAGTTTGCACAGTTATACCGCTCTATGGCAGGCGGAGAGCCGGGGAAGATTACGAAAGTAGGTCTTGGAACTTTTGTAGATCCCCGCATGGAAGGTGGCAAGATGAATGAGCTTACAAAATCTGCGCCGGATATTTCAGATATCGTTACCATAGACGGCGAAGAGTATATGCGTTACCGCCCGATACCTCTTGATTATGTTATTATCCGTGGAACTGCGGTGGATGAGATGGGCAATCTGACTACGGATGAGGAAGCAATGAGCCTGGAAGTGTTCTCAGCAGTCATGGCTTGTAAAAAGTATGGTGGTAAAGTCATAGCTCAGGCAAAATATAAAGTTCAAAACGGGCAGCTTCATTGCAAACGCGTAACGGTTCCCGGTGTATTTATTGACGCGGTAGTCATGTGTGAGAATCCGGAAATTGACCACAGGCAGACACACAGCTTTGCATTTGATCCGGCATACTGCGGCGACATAAAGGTTCCGATCACAAACTCTGATGTTCTACCTCTTACCGTACGTAAGCTGATCGGGCGCCGTGCATTAATGGAGTTATCGGCTAATGATGTATTGAATGTAGGAACCGGGATTCCTAACGATGTGGTGGGGCCGATTATCTCCGAAGAAGGTATTGGAGAAGACGTTACAATTACAGTAGAATCCGGTATCTATGGAGGAATCCCGCTTGGAGGTGTGGATTTCGGAATTGCAAAGAATAATTTTGCACTGATCAGGCATGACGATCAATTTGATTACTATAACGGCGCAGGCGTGGACATCACCTTTATGGGAGCCGGACAGGTAGATCCGGCAGGAAATGTCAATGCTACGAAGCTTGGACCTATGCCTACAGGAGCCGGCGGTTTTATAGATATCACGACGAACGCGAAGCATGTAGTGTTCTGCTCGACCTTTACCGGAAAGGGATTAAAATGTGAGTTTACGGATGGCAGGTTAAATATTGTGCAGGAAGGAAGCCTGATTAAATTCGTGAAGAAAGTAGACCAGATTTCTTATAACGGGCAAATTGCCAGAGATAAAAAACAGAAGATGCACTATGTAACAGAACGGGCAGTATTTGAACTTTGCCCGGAGGGATTGGTGCTGACAGAAATTGCTCCTGGCATTGACCTGAAAAAGCAGGTTTTGGATTTGATGGAATTTGAACCGATCATCAGTCCGAATCTGAAAGAGATGAAGGCAGAATTATTCTGTGGTAACGGTCCGTTTGGCTTAAAGGACTTGATAAGAGCGTAAAAAATAAAATGATGTGCCATGGAGCAGAAGACATATCTTAAAAGGAGTGTTTTATGTTCTGTGCATGATATAAAAAAGAAAAATTTAAAGGAGGTAACAAAATATGAGACTCAAAGACAAGGTGGCAATTGTCACAGGGGCAGGCAGAGGACTTGGCAAAGGGATTGCTATGGAGCTTGCAAAAGAAGGAGCTAAGGTGGTTATCGCGGATGTAAATCTGGCAGATGATACAGTTAAGGAGATTGAGGCCGAAGGAGGAACGGCTGCCTGCGTGAAAGTCAATGTAGCAGAGCAGGAGGACGTCCAGAATATGGTGAAATTCGCAATGGATACATACGGCAGACTGGATATTATGGTAAACAATGCCGGTATCAACCGTGATGGCATGCTGCACAAGATGCCAAAAGAGAATTGGGACAGCGTGATTGCCATTGATCTGACCGGAGTATTCTATGGGACTCAGGAAGCGCTTAAGATCATGAGGGAACAGGAAAGCGGACGTATTATCAACATCTCATCAGGAAGCTGGCTTGGCAATATCGGACAGGCGAACTATGCGGCTGCAAAAGCCGGCGTTGTAGGATTGACAAAGACGGCTGCACGTGAAAGTGCAAAAAAAGGAATTACCTGCAATGTAATCTGCCCGGGATTTATAGAAACCGATATGACATTGAAATTGAAAGAAGTAAAAGACGGAGCTGCATGGGACAGTATGATGCAGAGGATTCCTATGGGCTATGCAGGCAAGCCGTCGGATGTAGGGAAAATGGTCGCATTTTTAGCCTCTGATGACGCGGCGTATATTACATCAGAAGTTATTAACGTAGGCGGCGGAATGATCGTATAGGAGGAAAAAATAATGAATGGATTAAAAGAAGTAGTAGTGGTAAGTGGTGTCAGGCTTCCGGTTGGTTCCTATGGAGGAAGTTTAAAGGATATTTCAGCGATTGACATGGGTGCGATGGTAGTGGAAGAAGCTGTGAAGCGTGCCGGCATCAAGCCATCTGATGTAGACGAGGTTATTGTAGGCCAGGTCGGAGAAGTTGCTGAAAATGGATTTGTTGCAAGGGCGATCAGTTTAAAAGCAGGACTTCCAAAGGAATGTACGGCATATTCTGTTAACCGTCAGTGTGGCTCCAGCCTTCAATCTATTGCGGATGCGGTCATGGAGATCCAGACAGGTTTTGCAGATGTGGTTGTTGCGGCAGGTGCAGAGAATATTTCACAGCTTCCTTATTATGTAAAAGACGCAAGATGGGGAGCACGTATGGGACATAAGTCTTTTGAAGATGGTGTAATTGATATCCTTACATGGCCTTTGGACGGTAACCATAATGGCGTAACAGCGGAAAATGTAGCTGAGAAATATCATGTATCAAGAGAAGAACAGGATCGCTTTGCGCTGGAGAGCCATCAGAAAGCCTGTGCTGCGATAAAAGCTGGGAAGTTTAAAGATGAAATCCTTCCAGTAGAACTGAAAGACCGAAAGGGAAACATTGCAATATTTGATACAGACGAAGGCCCGCGGGATGGACAGACGATTGAGAAGCTGGCAAAGCTCCGTCCATGCTTTGTAAAGGGCGGGACAGTAACGGCCGGAAATTCTTCTTCTCTGAATGACGGTGCGGCGGCAGTCGTTGTGATGTCTATGGAAAAAGCAAAAGAGCTGGGAGTAGTTCCGAAGCTTAAGATTGAGGGTTATTCAGTAGCCGGGTTTGATGCAGAGCTTATGGGTTATTCGCCGAAGTTTTCCAGTGAAAAACTGGCAAAAAAACTGGGACTGGATTTGAAATCAATTGATATGTTTGAAATCAATGAAGCATTTGCAAGTCAGGCGTTTGCGGTATCCCGTGATTTAGGTCTTGATATGTCAAAGGTCAATATCTATGGAGGTGGTATTTCCATCGGACATCCAATTGGAGCGACCGGATGTATCTTAACGGTAAAGGTGCTCTATGAATTGATGCGTACAGATAAAAAGGATGCAATGATTTCTATGTGCATTGGCGGCGGTCAGGGAATCTCAATGTATTTTACAAAATGTTAATTGTAAACGGAAAGGAAAGCTATGAAAACAGAAAAAGTAAAAGTTGGACTGATAGGTTTAGGACTTGTATCAGATTCGCATATTAAAGCATTTCAATCACATAGGAATGCGGAAGTTGTGGCGGTTTGTGACCTGGACGAAGATCACGCAAAAGAAGTGGTCGCCCAGTATAAAATTGCAAAATATTATACGGATTATAATGAGATGCTCAAGGATGAGGATATTAATCTAATTGATATCTGTACTCCTACATTCACCCATGTAAATATGACGGTTGCAGCGGCAGAGGCAAAGAAAAACATTTTGTGTGAAAAACCTTTTTGCATGAATCTGGAGGAAGGAATTCTTGCATGTGAAGCGGTAAAGAAAAACGGTGTGACATTAACGGTAGAGGAATCCTATCGTTTTATGACATCCATTTTGAAGGCAAAAGAAATGATTGATGCCGGGGAAATTGGGAAACCGACCCAGATTAGACAGCGGTTTGGAGAATGGATTCCAAAAGAAGGAGTTTTAGACAATCGTGAAACAACAGAGCTCCACCGGGGATGGAGAATGAACACAGATAAAGCTGGTGGAAACGGATTTCCATGGATGTTTGATCACTGCGTCCACTTCTTTACAGCAGCAGAATATCTGATGGGAAGTAAAATCACAGAAGTATATTCTTTAATGGCGGACAATTCCTGGATGCATAAGAATACGGAAGATAAGGTGGAAATGTCGCTGCATGGCGGAACAGAGATCGGCGATATTGCAATGCTGACATGGAGCTATGAGGATCCAGCCTGCAAGGGAGTCTGGATGCGTGCAGAAGAAATGAATGGAAAATATGATTACATGACAGGCTTGTGGCAGCACGCCGTGCTGGAACAACTGCCGCGTTGGATCAAATAAATAAGTATTTTACAATTCTTGAAATGCCGGTCATATCTTCGGTTTATTGGAATATGGTTCATGGCGTTGAGCCGAAAGAAGTTGAGCAAGATATGGAGGGACTTCAGGTAATGAGGACTTTGGCTCGGAATATGACATATTATATGAAATGCAGGGAGGCCGCAAAAGAAGTGGGAATCGTACTCCCGGAACGTGAAGAGCCAGTGGGAACAAATTTTATTCGGTAAGGTTATTTATTAGGAAAATGAAAGTGATGTTTTTACTCCTTTTGACAATATGATAATCACCTATGGAATAGGGTGATGTGTTTCCCAGGAAAGGAGTAGACATGAAAAGAAATTTAAACGCACAGGCCGTTCTGGAAACAGACAGGCCGATATCGGAAAAGAAGCTGTCAGGAATAGGTGATTTTCTGGGGCTTTATGGCGGCGAACATATCGCTGCGACAGAATTTGTCTTTGGCGCAACGATGGTTACATGGGGCTGTTCAGCAAAGATGATCCTTCTTGGATTATTTATCGGTAATATACTGGCAACCTTGTCCTTTACATTTACCTGTGCTGTTATGGCCACAAGGACACGGCTGACGCTGTATAGTTATCTGAAAAAGATATTAGGACCCTATGCACAGAAATTTTATACGGTTGTGTGGGCGCTTGCCAGTACACTGCTTGCGGCATCGGGAATCTCAGTATCGGGTTCTGCACTGAAGGAAATTGTCGGAATCGGCGTTCAGCAGGAATGGTATCCTACCAGCCTCGGCTTTATAGCGATTGTAGTGATTTTGGGAGTGGTTGTAACATTTGTCGCAGCAAATGGATTCCAGGCATGTGCTAAATTTGGAAGCACATGTGTACCATGGATGATATTGATCTTTTTTGTAGGAGCATTGGTTTCTCTACCGCAGATTGCGAACGCGACAGGAGCATCTGTTTCATCTCTGTCTGATGTATGGGCGTTGTTTGATAATAACGTCGGAATCAAGAGTGGGATGTCAACCGGAGATTTTGGCATCGGTCATATCATCTGCTTTGCATGGGCAAATAATCTGGCATGGCATATGGGACTGAATGATATGGGACTCTTCCGGTTCGCGAAAAATTATAAATATGGTTATATTTCCGCAGTAGGAATGTTCATCGGACATTTCTTTGCATGGACCATGGCTGCATTCATGGGGACAACGGCTGCCTCTGTACTGAAGATCACGATGGCACAGTTAGATCCCGGACTAACTACAAATACTGTATTAGGGGCTACGGGGCTTTGTGCTGTGGTTGTTGCAGGCTGGACAACAGCGAACCCGACAATTTACCGGTGTGCTTTGTCTGTCAACAGTTTTCTCCCGAAGCTGTCGCATAAGCAATCGACATATTTGGTGGGGATACTTATGACAGTCCTTGCTTGTTTCCCGATGGTACAGAACATACCATACATTGCTTTGCTGTTATGCTGGGTAACTGTGGCAGTGGGCGCCATGTGTGTGGTGGAAGAATTGTTGTTTCCGAGGATTGGCTATACGAAGTACTGGTCTATGTATAAAGAACAGAATATCAATATACCGGCAATCATCACATGGGTTGTCAGCATTCTGTTTGTAGTAACTATGCTGACGACAGGATTACTGGATCGCTATTATATCTTTATGCCTGCATGGATCATATCTGCGGTGCTGTATACGGTACTGGCGGGAATCTTTGGTGCAAAAGGGGATTACAGGAAGGAAGAGGAGGAAGAAGCAAAGTTCCAGAAAGATTTGAAGGAACTTGTAGATAAGAAGGCTGATGAAGAACTGGAAAATGCAGGAACAGAAGAAAAGCAAAATTCGCTTATAAAAATTCTTAAAGCAGTATCATACGCTGTGCTTGCAGTTCTTTTGCTTATCTCAGTCATGAACTTTACAGGAAATATGGAACTGGGAGTATTTAAGAACCTTTCATTTATACTTACAATTTTATATTTTATTATGAATGGTACGACTACTTTTATCAGTTTCAGGAACCAAAAGGTCGTGATTCAATAATCAATGTTCCTGGTAATGAAAGGGAACTGGATGGAAAGGAGTTCTTATGGAACAGAAAAAAGAAGGGGTATCATTGGGAGTCAGGATCGCTTACGGCGGAGGTGATGCGGCAGCGAACATTGTATTTGGAATGATCTCAACGATATTAACATTATTTTATACGGACTATGCCGGAATACCGGCTGCTACGGTAGGAATTGTTATGCTGCTTGCCAGAGTATTTGATGGATTTTCTGATGTTATTATGGGCTACATCATTGAGAATACACATTCCAAATATGGTAAGGCAAGACCATGGCTGCTTTGGATGTGCGTGCCTTATGCAATATCTGCGGTGATATTGTTCGCAGTTCCAAATTCAACAGTTTTAGTAAAAGCTGTATATATGTTTGTTACATATAATCTTTGTACTACTGTCTGTTACACGGCAACAAATGTCCCGTATAGTACGCTGACCTCTATGATATCCAGGGATCAGCATGACCGGGATATGCTCAGCATTTACAGGATGGGAATTGCTCCTTTCGGGCGAATCCTGGCAGTGAGCTTTACACTGCCTTTGGTAAAGGTCTTTGGAGATACACAGTCCTCATGGATTAAGACGATGGCCATCTGGGCGACGATTGCAGTAATCCTGAATCTTTGGTGTTTTGCAAAATGTAAAGAAAACGTAGAGATAGAAGCCAGAAAGAATGTAAAAGTTCCGCTGGGGAAATCACTGAAGGCATTACTCACAAATCAGTATTTTTATGCGGGGATCTTTTTCCAGATGTTTCAGAATATTCTGTTTGCCATTACCGGAACGATGCTTCCGTATTATTGTAAATATGTATTTCATAACGATTCATGGCTTTACAGTGCAATGTATCTGGCTGAGACGGTGTTGATGATTATTATTACGATGGCATTCAGCCCGTGGCTTCTGAAGCGCTTTGGCAAGAAAAAGATGTCTCTGGGTGGAATTGTTATTGCAGTAATGGGCCAAATAATATTGCTTGCGAACCCATATAACCAGACACTTGTATTTTTGAGCTGTATTCTGCGTGGCATCGGTTTTGCACCTCTGAATTCTGTGTTTTATGGATTTGTGAATGAAGCGGTGGAATTTGGACAGTGGAAATCCCACATCCGGCAGGAAGGTCCAATATTTGCAGGCAGCAACATGGGAACAAAATTCGGAGCAGGTGCAGCATCGGCGATCATGACTTCTCTCATGGGATATGCGGGATATATCAGCACAACCGGAGGGACTATTACACAACCAGACAGCGCTATCCAAATGATTATGGGAATTTACAAATGGGGACCGTTACTTGTGTTTGCCGGATACACGGTTTTGCTGCTGCTGTATAAGCTGGAAAAAAGATATCCCGAGATTATGAAGGAACTGGAAGAACGTGAAGCAAGAGGCGAATTATAAAAAATTAAAAACAGGAGGAAAAGAAAATGAAGATTGACAAGGTAAAAGTAGGAATCGTAGGCTTGGGAATGGTTTGCTATTCACATATCGATGCATATGAAGCACACCCAAACGCAGAGGTTACGGCTGTATGCGATCTGAATGAGGCACAGGCAAAAGCAGTAGCTGAGAAATATGGAATCAAAAAATATTATACGGATTATGAAGAAATGCTGAAAGATCCGGAAATCAATACTGTAGACATTACTACTCCGACATTTATGCATTCTGTTATGGTAATTCAGGCTGCCAAAGCCGGAAAAAATATCTCCTGTGAGAAGCCATTCTGCCTGACGCTCGAGGAAGGAAAGGCAGCCTGCGAGGCAGCAAAGGAAAATGGCGTTACTTTAATGACCGGAGAATCCTATGTATTTATGAGCTCGATTATGAAAGCAAGACAACTGATTGATGCAGGAGAGATTGGAAAGCCTACGCAGATAAGAGAGCGTTTTGGAGCATGGATTGAAAAGGAAGGGGTTATGAGCAACCGCCCGGTATCTGCAAATCGTGAGTGGCGTATGGATTCTGCAAAAGCAGGCGGTAATGGTTTCCCATGGATGTTCGATCATTGCGTACATTTCTTCTCAACTGCAGAATACCTGATGAATGATTCGAAGATTAAGGAAGTATATTCTGTAAAGAGTGATCTTACATGGATGAACGAGCAGCAGAAACATGAAGTAGAGAGTGGGAAAATGCATCTGTATGGAACAAATGCGGCAGGAGATATTCCGATTATGACATGGACTTATGAAGATTCTGCGTGTCAGGGTATCTGGATGCGTGCGGAATACCTGAATGGGAAATATGATCCATATACGGGATTTTCCGTGATGGTCATCGGTGATAAAGGTATGATAGAAGTTCTTGGCGAAGGCGGAAAAGGGCTCGAATGCAAAGGAGAAGCAGCACATCTTGTACTGCATCGGAAGAACGGGGAAACAGAAAGCTTCCGTTTTGACGAGGGCGGAGACGAGATTTGGGATTCAGAGGTATCCTACTACAGCAGAGCGCACCGGAATCAGATTTTTGAGTTTGTAGATGCATTGACTGCTGGCAAGAAGTCCAGATACAGCGGTGAAGATGGGCTGCGGGCGGTTCAGACCACAATGGCGGCAATCTGCTCAGCAAAAGAGGATATACCTGTTAAAGTAAAAGATGTATCAGACGAGCGCATCAGTAGATAAGCTGCGTACGGAAGTGTTATGCATCTGAAGCCCAATGTTATTGCTTTGGAAAGGAAGGGTGAATACAGATTATGGATTTGAGAAAAGATGTGGATTATATTATACAGGAATCGATTAAGAAGGTTCTGCCCAATGAAGCAGTAATGCGGGCATTAAAAGAAAAACAATTTCTTAATGGAAACATTTATGTAATTGCTGCCGGAAAGGCGGCATGGGAGATGGCAAATGCAGCGGCAGCTGTTTTGCAGGAAAGAATTACTGCAGGAGTGGTATGTACAAAATACTGCCATGTAAAAAGAAATATTCCTAATATAACTTGTTTTGAAGGAGGACATCCCATTCCTGACAGAAATTCTTTTAAAGGTACACAGGCCGCATTGGACATGGTGTCAGATTTAAAGGAGGAGGATACTGTGTTGTTCTTACTTTCGGGCGGTGCTTCTGCGTTGTTTGAAAAGCCTTTGGTTGCAGAAGAGGAACTTGCGTATATTACGGAACAGTTACTGGCGTGCGGCGCTGATATTGTAGAGATTAATACTGTCCGTAAACGTCTTTCTGCGGTAAAGGGTGGAAAATTTGCGAAACTGTGTGAACCTGCACATGTCTACAGCATTGTTTTAAGCGATATACTGGGAGATCCGTTGGATATGATTGCGTCAGGACCGGCGTATCCGGACAGCAGCACATGTGAAGAGGCTCTTCGGATCATAGAAAAATATAAACTGAAACTGAGTAAGGAAGCCATAGAATTACTGCATATCGAAACACCGAAGGAATTAAACAATATTGAAACGGTAATTACGGGAAGTGTGAGAGAACTTTGTGAAGCGGCAAAGGCAGCCTGTGAAGAATGCGGCTATCGGGCAATACTGCTCACGGATCAGTTGGATTGCCAGGCAAAAGATGCAGGGGCTTTTTTGGGAGCAATCGCAAAAAGTCATCAGGAGTCAGAAGAAAGTTTGGCATATATTGCAGGAGGTGAGACCGTCGTTTATCTTACAGGAAACGGAAAAGGTGGAAGAAATCAGGAGCTGGCGCTTTCGGCTGCAAATGAAATAGATGGATTGAAGGATACAGCAGTATTTAGCATAGGCAGTGACGGGACAGACGGTCCCACTGACGCCGCAGGCGGCTGGTGTGACGGCGGTACAAAAAGTCTTCTTGAAAAAGCAGGTATCAATATTTATGAAGCATTAAAACAAAATGATGCGTATCATGCATTAAAAAGCGCAGGAGGCCTGATCATAACCGGTGCGACAGGAACGAATGTCAACGATATCTCAGTTCTTCTCATAAAAAGGTGATTCTGGGCAGTCAGTATTGGGGAAGGCGTAAGATATCAACAGAGAATCTGACCAAAACCGGTGCGTTTACTGTGAGTATGGCACTTGAAAATAAATTAGGACTGACAAGTTCTGCTGCCCTTACCGATGAAATAAATAGCCGTGAGGTCTATATGAAAGGTATAGACCTCAGCTATTCAAAGTGTTAAATTGACACTTTAGAATGACTTGAATTATGTCATAATAAGAACAAATTGTGCAAAATAAAGATATAAACAAGAGCTTTCAAGTATTAACTTATAAATACAAAGAGAGCTCTTGTTTTTTGCAATTGTCTGGTAATTTTGTTTATAATGAATATGTTAAACATTATGTATGATTGGAGTTGAGGATATGGAAATAATTCGGGAATATGCAGGCAACAATCCTCTTTATTTATCAGAATCCTTTCGGACAGAATTGATGGCGATACATCAGGAGGATGCTCTCTCGAAAATCATACAGGATAGTAGAAATATTTTGTTTGCAGCCATAAAAGGTATGGATGAAATCCTTTTCTGTGGTAGGCTTATCGAAATCGTTAATGATTATTTCGCTGGTCTGCTCGCTTTTTAATGGTCATGCTTTTTCGGAAGAAAAATATTAAGCTATTTGCTGAAATGGGTTTAAAATTTTCAGATTGTCTATTGCATGGAGTCGAATTTTTCCGCATGGTGATGAGCTCACTCCCAATGAGGCTGGATTAGAGTTTTATTATCAGGTTTTTGATGAATATCCTGAAAAATACAGTAGATTTCATTTCGTTCAGTTATTATGAGTCTGTTTGTGCAACAGCAGATCCAAGAATACCTGAATCCGATACAAACCATAGCAGAACCACAAAAACAGGGTTTGCTTTTGATGGCGGCATCTTCCTTTTTTCGCTCTTATGGTGTTAAACGGTAACGGGTAATATTTTTCCAGTTGGGTGGAAAACCCATTTTGTTAAGGAGTTCATAGCTGTCTATATGGACAAGTTTTTTCGAAATATGGTCAATCAGAGCAGCTAATTTTCTTTTGAAAACAAGAAAATCTTTACTCGGTATTAAATAGCGAAAGGCGATGACAACAGCAAATAAATCATTTTTTCCGTATTGATACTGGATTCCGTTCATAGGTATTGACATTTTTCTATGCAAGGGAAGATCAGAAATATTATCTATTGTCCGGTATGTAAATAACCGCTCGCCGTGGGCACATACATTTCTGAATTTGGTCAGGACAGATAAGAACTGTTCCATTTGTCGTTGGTTAATAATACCGAAATTTTTACATACTTTGGATTGCAGGGATTGTGGGAAAACCTTATACATTTTTGAAAGATTTCCGAAAGTAAGGACGTTAATCAGTACCCAAAGTGGTATGTTCCCGTAGGTATTCCGGTAATAATTAATATAAACATAATCGGTTGTTGATGCAGCTCTCTGTAAAGTCGCAATTAAGCGGCTAACAGTATTATGGTTCCGGCGGCTGTTGTTAAAATTGTTTGCATCCAGATAAGCGGATTGTGATTCCCCATATTGTTCCGAAAAATAGTAGGACATCAGTGAGCGAAGATGTCGCTCTATCTGCAGTAGATATTTGAAGAACAATTCCCGAAGCTCTGCATCGAATTCATAAAGAGAAACAATTTCATCAAAAGAAGTTCCATCTTTATATTTTTTTGTTAGGGGAATTCTGAATAAGTGCTTGTAGCCGCCCATTAAAGGAAAATAGCCGATATGCTTCAGAATATCTTCGGCATACTGCTTGTCAGAAATGATGAGATGCTTTTCATCCTGGAGCCATTCAACCTGTTCTGAAAAGGTGGAAAATTTCTTCTGTGATAACATACATTTCTCCTTATAATAAAAGAGGGAGAGACCCGCAGGTTCTCCCCCGGTCACGGGCTTCGCAAGTTTCCGCAACACGATCACTGAGCTTAATATAGCAGAAACGGCGGTAGAAGTCAATATACTGAAAAATTTTCAGTTAGTTCTATTCGTTGGAATCTGCGTTTAGCTCAATTATAGTATATGCTATAATCGAGGTTGATTATACATAATACGAGAGAAGGTAATATAAGTAGTGGAATTGTTCAGACCATTTCTTGAGAAAATCGGAGACTGGTGTATCGTGTGGAGCAAGATCTTGTAAAAGGGAAAGAGAGTGGTACACTGGACAGAAAGGAACTTACCCTATTGTATACATGAATATATCCTTTCAAAAAATGAAAATAAGTATGGTATGATATCAATACGGAAGATTTTATGGCTGCCGTGGATTTCCTTTCTGTACAGGATGATGTGGATGCGGACAAAATTGCCATTATCGGTATCTGTGGATGGGGCGGTATGGCACTGAATGCAGCTGCACTTGATACTAGAATTAAGGCAACGGTTGTTTCCACGATGTATGATATGACCAGAGTAAACGCAAATGGATACTTTGATTCTGAAAATAGTGAGGAATCCCGATATCAGAAGAAGCAGGCCCTGAATGCACTTCGTACAGAAGAATATAAAAAAGGAGAGTATTCACGAGCAGGTGGATGCTTATCACTGCCGGTTCCTGAGGATGTACCTTTTTACGTAAAGGATTACAGTGAGTATTATAAAGGGAGATGTTATCACACAAGAAGTCTTAATTCCAATGATGGCTGGAACAGTATCGGATGTCAGTCTTTCATGAATCAGCCTATCTTAAAATACAGTAACGAAATAAGAAGTGCTGTACTTATCATGCATGGGGAAAAGGCACACAGCTTTTATTTTGGAAAGGATGCTTATGATGCGATGATTCAGGATAGTAAATATTCAGCTAACAAGGAACTGTTAGTAATTCCCGGAGCGGTTCATACAGACCTTTATGATAATCTGAATGTGATTCCATTTGATAAAATGGACGTTTTTTTCAAGCAGAATATGTAACGGAAAGGAAGTAAATATGAAAAAGAAATTAGTAGCATATTTTAGTGCCAGTGGAACAACAAAAAAAGTAGCAGAGATGATTGCATCAGCAGCAGAAGCTGATTTGTATGAAATCGTGCCAAAGCAAGCGTATTCAAAGGCCGATTTGAACTGGATGGATAAAAAATCCAGAAGCAGTGTAGAGATGAGTGATAAAAAGTACAGACCGGAAATCAAAGATACAGATGCCCATATTGAGAGATATGATGAGATTATCTTAGGATTTCCAATCTGGTGGTATGTAGCGCCTACCATTATTAATACATTTTTGGAAAGCTATGATTTTTCAGACAAAAAAATCGTATTGTTTGCAACATCAGGTGGAAGTGGATTTGGAAATACGGTAAGGGAGCTTAAGCCATCTGCCGAGAGCGCAATGATAAAAGAAGGCAAAATATTCAACCGGGCTACAGAGCAGGAAATCGAGGAGTGGCTAAAACGTATTTCATAAACAACACAGCCAAATGACGCATTTGCAAAATATTTTGTAGGACAAAGTTATTTGGCTCCGGTATCTACGGATCAGGTTGGTATTTTCAATGTGACCTTTGAATCCGGATGCAGAAATAACGGGCATATCCATCATGCAAAAAGTGGTGGAGGACAAATCTTGGTATGACTATGCAATGCGCAAGATGAGAAAATGGGTGATAGGTAAGTTTTATAGTATATTGAAAATGCTTGTTTCTTGGTTTATTCTAAATATAATATAAAATATAGCCATATTCAAGGAGGTGTACGATTTGTATAATCCACAACTTGAAACATTTATTCTGGTAGCTGATTCTGGGAGTTTCAATAAGGCAGCCGAGTTATCCTATATCACCCCGACGGCAGTAATCAAGCAGATTAATCTCTTAGAACGAGATTTGGGTGTAAAGTTGTTTGTGCGTACTCATCGAGGATTGAAGCTGACGAAATCGGGCATATCCTTATATAACGATGCAAAATATATAATTCAATATTGTCGTGATTCTGTGATTCGGGCGAAAAATGCTATGCAGGAAGATGACAATGTTATCCGTATTGGAACTTCACCAATGACTCCGGCAAACATCCTGGTGGAATTGTGGCCCAAGATTCACGATTTATGTCCGGATGTCAAGTTTAAGCTGGTTCCATTTGAGAATACTCCGGAAAATGCGAGGGAGATTTTACGAAATCTGGGGCAAAATATTGATGTAGTATCAGGAATATTTGACGATACGATGTTGAACGTACGAAACTGTGCCGGCTTTGAAATATCCCGACAGCCATTATGTTGTGCGGTATCGATTCATCACCGACTTGCAGATAAGAATAAACTGACGATTCAGGATTTATATGGCGAACGTCTGATGCTTATGCATCGGGGATGGAGTCATTATGTGGATCAGCTTCGAGATGATATCTGGGCAAATCACAGAAAAATCCATGTTGTGGATTTTGATTTTTATAGTGTTGAGGTGTTTAATCGCTGCGAAAATAGCAATGATATTTTGAGGGTTGTTCAGGCTTGGGAAAATGTGCATCCTCTGCTTAAGGTGATTCCTGTGGAATGGAATCACAGTATTCCTTATGGACTGTTACACTCTCCAACTCCATCGCAAACTGTAAAGCGTTTTCTTGCGGCAATTCAAACGGTACTGCATCAATAAGTATCTATAGTTAAGTAATAACCTATAAGTATAAACTAATGAACGAATCGAGACTTCTAAGGAAGCCTCGATTTTTTTATACTGAAGAAAATAAATGATAGAAAAGATAATGAAAAGGAGGGATATCATGAAGCGGATCATTGCTTTGGGAATTTTGTCAGTCATTGTTATGATGTCGTTTTCTGCATGTGGAAATGCAAATAAAACCAATGAGCAAATTCCAGAGGGATTAGAGCATGATGGGGAGGAAGAAATGGAATATATCTACACTGCAGATACAAGAATTACTGAGGTTATCAATGATCCGGTTTTTGAGGAATATGGCAGATTAATATTCCCGGTAAATGCCGGATATTACAGCGGAAATACATTAGGTGAATTGCAGTTGACCTGGTATAGCAATATTGATCCGGACAAAACAGTGGAAATCACCAATTATATGAAAGAGCATGCCGAAGCAGGGGATACCATTTTCTATAATATCTATACAGAAGATGAAAAGAAGGCGGATCCGGATAAAGAAGATACAGGATTATTCTTCTTTAAGGGAAATCCGGGAGAGAAATTTGCGATATGCAACGCGGGCGGTGGTTTTGCTTATGTGGGAGCCATGCACGACAGTTTTCCCCATGCATTGGAATTATCGAAACAAGGATATAACGCATTTGCGTTGATTTACCGTCCTGGTGCACGGACCGCATGTGAGGATTTGTGTGCAGGGAGCATATAAGTGTATGAATCATGAAGAAATTCTTACAATCTTTCGGGAGTGCTATTAGGAAAGGAGCAAACTATTATGAAAAAACTTATAACCATATTATTAAGCGTGATGCTTGCATTAAACCTTGTCGCCTGTGGTAGCCAGAGTGATAAAAACAACGAACAGACATCTCAGTCTACAAATGAGGATACTGCACCGGAGACGGAACAGCAACCCAGTGAGGTACAAAGTGGAAAGACTCTGGTTGTATATTATTCGGCAACGGGAAACACAAAAGAAGTCGCAGGGTATATTGCAGATGCAACAGGAGCGGATACATTTGAACTGGTACCGGCAGAACCGTATACTTCTGAGGATCTGGACTGGACGAATGAGGACAGCCGGGTCTCACGGGAACATGACAATCCTGATGAGAGGGTAGTTGAACTTGTAGAGACAACGGTATCCGACTGGGAAGCTTACGACACGATCTATATCGGTTACCCTATCTGGTGGGGTATTGCAGCCTGGCCGATGGACGGATTTATTACAGCCAATGATTTTACCGGAAAGACTGTGATCCCATTTTGTACTTCTTCTTCGTCAGATTTGGGTGAAAGTGGAAAACTGTTAGAAGAAGCTGCCGGAACAGGAAACTGGCTGGAAGGTCATCGTTTTCGTTCTGGTGTTTCAGAAAAAGATGTAAAAGACTGGGTAGCGGATTGAGGATAATATCACAAGTCTTTCTGGAGGAAACCAGCAAAAAGTAATTCTTGCAAGAACCCTCAGTTCAGATCCAGATCTTATAATTTTGGATAATCCGACACAGGGCGTAGACATAGGAGCAAAGCTGGAAATATATAAGTTGATTCAAAATCTTGCGGCCGAGGGGGTGAGCTTTCTTGTGTTATCTGGTGAGGCGCAGGAGATGCTTCTTCTTTGTGACAGAATATATGTAATGTTCCACGGAGATGTGAAAGCAGAATTGAATAGAGAGGAAGCCAGCGAAGAAGTTATTATGATAGCAGCAACCGGTGGCGAAGTGAATAGAAAGGATGAATCACTATGAAAAAAGAAACTAGAAGTTTTGATTTAAAGAAAATCGTCAGTGATCATAGTGCACTTGTGTCGTTTCTGGCGCTGTTTATAGTTGCACTTGCGGTAAAAGGAACGATTTTTTTACAACTTAATAATATTATAAATATTTTAAGAAACAATTCTGTTGTTGGTATCATTGCTTTGGGAATGACATTAATTATCATTACTGGAGGAATAGACCTTTCTGTTGGATCTCAGCTTGCATTTATAGGAGTTGTTGTAATTAATGTCCTGGTTAACACACAAAGTGTTTTTTTGGCGCTCTTAACAGGTCTTGTAGTTGCTGTTGTAGTTGGATTTCTGACAGGGTATGTAACTGCAAAATTTAAGGTACCGGCGTTTATTACGACTTTGGGAACGATGAGTATTTACAGATCCATTAGTCAGTTTTGGATGAATGGTGGTGGCATTTCATCCAGCGGTAGCGCTGGCTCTTCTTATATTGCGATTTCTAACAAAAATCTTTTTGGTCTCATACCTATGCCAATCATCGTATGGTTGGTTTGCGCGATTGTTATCTATCTTTATACGACGCATACTGGAGTAGGAAGGCATGTGTATGCAGTAGGAAGTAATGAAAAGGCAGCAAAACTTGCCGGAGTTAATGTTGTAAAGGTTAAAACCATGGTTTATGTTATTGGATCTGTTTTGATCCTGATTGCGACAGTTGTTGAGACATCTAGACTGGGAAGTGTAAACTCAGCATCCAGTGGCAGTGGCTATGAGATGGATGCTATTGCAGCAGCAGTGATTGGTGGCACAAGCATGGCGGGTGGTAAGGGAACCGTCGTCGGTACAGTATTGGGTACTTTGACGTTGGGAATTATTGATAATCTTATGAATCTTCTTGGAGTGAATCCATTCTTGGTAAATGCAGTAAAAGGAACGATTATTATTGTGGCAGTATTATTGCAGATATTTTTAAATAAAAAGAGTGATTAATAGTTATGGAGGTAGAATATGAAATTAGGATTTTTTACAGCCAATTTTACAGAAAAACCATTAGAAGAAGTGATTAAGCTGATTAAACCATATGGTTATGAAGCCTTGGAGATTCCGGCTTACGAAGGAAACGGTCAGCTGGAAACGGCAGATGTTTTAAAGCCAGGAAAAGCAGATGAAATTAAGAAAATGGTGAAGAGCTATGATATGGAGATTGCTGCACTCGCTAACCATTCAGATTCTTTTTTGATTATGGGACCTACCGGAAAGGATACTGATTTTATTTATAAGGGAACTCCAGAGGAGAAGATTAAGCATGGTACGGAAAGTCTGATCCGTACTGCCCAGGCAGCAAATGCATTGGAAGTATCTACGATTGTAGGATATCCTGGTGTTGAAAATTGGGGAAGATTTTTCTTTTTCCCGTATGGACAGGGATGGTCTGAGTATGAAGAACAATTTGTAGAAAGATTCACACCTATTTTAGATAAATTTCAAGAATATGGATGCAAATTTGCCATTGAAATTCATCCTAATAGTTTTGTATATGATCTGAAGACTGCAATGAGAGCATTAGAATTGGTTGATTATCATCCGGCGTTAGGATACAACCTTGACCCTGCCAATATTCAATATTTGTTGTTGAATCCTTGTGCGGTTATTGATACTTTAAAGGATCGTATTTACCATGTGCACGCTAAGGATGCAGAGTTGGCAGAGCATAATCTTGGAACTGCAGGTACATTGCAACATGGTGATATGCATGATTTGGATAGAGCTTACAGATTCCGAATTCCGGGATGGGGTGATGTGCAGTGGAAAAAGATTATCACAGAGCTTTCTCTGGTGGGGTATGAAGGACCATTAAGCTATGAACATGAGGATGTGACTATGAGCCGTATGGATGGCGTAAAGAAGACGGCGGCATTTTTAAAGCCATTGATTATTGAAAATGTATACGAAGGAAGACAGGACAAGCTTTTTGGAGAAGGAAAATAAAAAGAAGGTTACAATATGAAGATAGGGTTTATTACTTCAATTCTAGAACATTATTCTTATGAACAAGTGTTGGATTTTGCAAATACAGAAGGACTTCAGTGTGCCGAAGTAGCATGTTGGCCCATGGGTAAGGGAGAAAGACGTTATGCCGGAACTTGTCATATTGATGTCAAGAAAGCTGTGCAAGATGGAGAATATCGAAAACATATCCTTGACTATTCAAAGGAGAAAAAAGTGGAGATTTCTGCGCTTGCTTATTATGCAAATGCGCTTGATGGGGATTTGCAAAAGAGGGAAAAAAACATTAATCATCTGAAAACAGTAATAGAAGCATCTTCCCTTTTGGGAGTGAATATGGTCACTACTTTTATCGGGAGAGATCAGAGAAAGAACAAAGAAGATAATTTTGAACTGGTAAAACAAATCTGGCCGGAAATCTTAGAGTATGCAGCTAAATTAGATGTGAAGGTTGCTATTGAAAACTGCCCCATGATTTTTGGACCAGATCAGTGGCCTGGGGGCCAGAATATTATGAGTAATCCTGCAAACTGGAGAGAAATTTTTAGAATTCTCCCTTATGAGAACCTGGGAATTAATTATGATCCTTCCCATTTTGTGTGGCAGATGATGGATTATATTCAGCCGTTATATGAATTTAAGGATAAGATATTCCATGTGCATTTCAAAGATATAAAGCTGTTTAAAGAGAAGCTAAAGGATTGTGGGACTATGGCATATCCACTAGATTATATGTGCCCTAAGATCCCGGGACTTGGTGATGTGGACTGGGGAAGATATGTTTCGGCACTTACAGATATTGGATTTGATGGATGTGCATGCATAGAAGTGGAGGATCGATCTTTTGAAAATACACAGGATCGTGTGTTGGATTCAATTCGGTTAAGTAAAAAATATTTGGAACAGTTTGTTGTTTGATTTCTTTACAACTTTTAGAGCAAAATGATTTATAAACCCCTGAAGATCCCGGGAAATGGGTATTTTCAGGGGTTTAATATATCAAATTTTGCCACGTTCTTCCGAAAAAATAATTATTGTAATTTGCAACAAATGAGAGGTTGCCATTTACGGATATCCGCAGGTTTACAGGTTCCATTATGGAACTTTCAAAAAGGCAGATCAGTATATTATTGATGCAATGGATTTGTGGTGATTTTCTATTAGCCCCCAGGATAGCACCCAAGATAAACACCAGGATAACGAAATAGATTACACATATTTCGTATACATGCAATTTAAACGAAATGTAAATTGCTAAATTTCGCATAAATGAGTATAATAAGAACAAAGAAAGCTATATAAGAAGGTCTCGGCATGAAATATATAACTGGTAGTGAAGCTGCTTCTCAGATGGGACTTACCGTTCGCAGAGTCCAGCAGATGTGTAAAAATGGGGAAATTCAGGGGGCTATAAAGAAGGGGCGTGCCTGGATGATTCCGATAGATGAAAAAAATGATGCTCAAAACGTAAATAATTCTTCTGTGAAAAAGCAAAAACCGCTTCCAATAGGAATTTCTGATTTTAAATTGGCGGTAGACGAATACTATTATGTTGATAAAACACTCCTGATTCGAGACTTTCTGAATAATAGACCGATGGTTACTTTGTTTACCCGTCCGCGGCGCTTTGGGAAAACACTGAATATGGATATGTTACGTGTTTTCTTTGAAAAGACAGAGGAAGATAATTCTATATATTTTCAGGATAAATTAATCTGGCAGTGTGGCGAGGAATACACTGCTTATCAGGGGAAATATCCGGTTATTTTCATGACCTTTAAAGATGTGAAATGCTCTTCATGGGAAGAGACCATTCAGCATATCAGCAATCTCATTGCTATGGAGTACCAGCGTCATATGGAACTGGAGACCAGCGAAAAGCTGGGTGTATACGAGAAAGCACAGTTTTCAAAAATTGCAAAAGGGAATGCAGATAAAGTAGATGACCAGATGTCTTTGCAACTGCTGTCTTTGCTTCTGCATAAGCATTATGGAGAGAAAGCAATCATCATTATTGATGAATATGATACACCAATCCAACAGGGGCATACCTGTGGTTTCTATTCAGAAATAATAGGTTTCATGAGAAACTTCTTCTCGGGCGGCCTAAAAGATAATCCTCATTTGGCTTATGGATTTCTGACAGGAATTCTGAGAGTGGCTAAAGAAAGTATCTTCAGTGGACTTAATAATCTGAAGATTAACTCGCTATTGGACAAAGCGTATAGCCAGTATTTTGGATTTACTAAGGAAGAAGTCCAGGAAATGCTTGAGTATTATGGTGTTTCTGATAAATATGGTGAGGTTTGCGAATGGTACGATGGATATCTGTTTGGCAATACGGAGATTTTCAATCCGTGGTCAGTGATTAATTATATTGCAGACCGGTGTTTTCCAAAAGCATTCTGGCAGTCAACAGGAAGTAATGATATTGTGGGTGAGATCATCGCATCAGCGACACCGGAAATTACAGAAAATCTGCATAAACTGTTAAGTGGTCAGAATATCACCGCATATATTGATACGAGCGTGATTTATCCCGAGATTCAGAATAATCCTCACAGTATTTACAGTTTTCTTCTCGATGCCGGTTACCTGTGTGTGTCTGCAATTTATCCGCAGTATGACGGGAACTATATGTGTGATGTGAGAATTCCAAATAAGGAAATTGCCTATGTATATGAAAAAGAAGTGCTGAATAAGACAAATCAAAACAGCATTCCAATCTCATTGTAATATTTTGAC
>NZ_JBNPMZ010000026.1:0-40436 GCF_050314255.1 Sporofaciens sp. SGI.106 | reverse complement strand
TGAGATAAATGTCTCATGCCTACCGATAATATATTACCATATTCTTTGACTTTTTTCAAGCCGGGTGCAAGAGTGTGAGAACAGGGTGCACGATATATTCTTCACTGCTGCATGATATATTCTTTAACGCTGCATGATATGTTCTTCACTGCTGTGCTTATTCTGCACTGCCGCACCATATATCAAAACGATACCCACACGCTAATGTAGATTTATAATGAAAACTGATCCACTTTTTCCACTGAAAATTGACCCATCATCTATCCGGAGGATGACCGTCACGGTCATCAATCAGTGAGAAAAATTTACATTGAAAATTGACCCACCCATTGCTGGCAAATATAATCCTTTCGTCGCAAAGCAAGCGGCAGAAAGGAGGAAAGGATGTGTACAAATTGCAACAATGGGCAGCTGTTCAGGAACTGTATCTGAAGCACCAATCGATCCGAAGCATAGCCAGGACGCTAGGTATTTCCCGGAATACAGTAAAAAAACTGATCAAGATGAAAGAACAGCCAAAGTATCATCGCAGCAAGAGCAGCACAAAGATCGATGCGTACAAGGACCAGATGATCGAATGGAGAAGTGCCCCGAACAACTTTAACGGGACAAGGATCTTCCGGGAACTTGAAAAGCGGGGCTATACCGGAAGCATCGGGCCTGTGTATCGGTATCTGGCTATCATAGATGAAGATACGGAAGGACACATATCTTCGAAGGCGACAGTTCGTATCGAAACGCCGCCTGGTGATCAGGCACAATTCGACTGGTCTGAGTATGAAGTTCCGGTCGCCGGAGTATTTACGAAGGTCTACTGCTTTTCGATGATTCTTGCTGCATCCAGAAAGAAAGTGGTCTGCTTTTCACTAAAGCAAGACGCAGACGCCATTTATGAGGCGATTCAGGAACTTTTTGATCAACTTGGAGGTGTTACGCTTGAGCTATTGATCGACAATCCTAAAGCGCTGGTCGAAGAAAACGACCCGAAAAGCGAGGAGGAAATCAAATACAATCCTTACGCATTACTGCTGGCAAAGCACCTTTCCATTGAACTGAATGCGTGTCCGTGCTACTGGCCAAGAAAAAAAGGAAAAATTGAACGACCGTTTAACTACATCGAGGAACAGTTCATAAAGGGTAATTCATTCGCATCAATGGAGGATCTCAACACAAGAGGGAAGAAATTCGTGAATGAATGGTGTGACGATGTTCATACGACAACCAAACGTATCCCGAATGAGGTCTACGCGATGGAGGAGCGTGCAGTTCTGAGGCCTGTACCGGATAAACATTTTCGTATCAAGGAACTTCAGAAGCGTATCATAAGCCCGGATCTGTTCATCAGCGTCGACGGAAGCAAGTACACTGTTCCTGCGAAGTACGCGCTAAAAACCATGTATTTCCGGGTCGTGTATGGATTTCGGATTGAGATCTACGACAAGAATAAAAAACTTGTCCTGACACTGGAAAAGTCCAGGGACAAAGGATCTGAATAATCCGGGGTGAAATCCATCACCTGTCCGGCGTATGGAAATCGCTAATCCGCTTAATTGGAAATCGCGTTTCCGTTAAATAGGAAATCGATTTATCTATAAAAACCTTATAATGAGCTCATGCACCAGTTGGTGTAAATTCATTGTAAGGAGGTCACAATTATGACCAAGTACAGAGAAATCATTCGCCTTACTGGCCTGGGATTCTCACAACGCGATATCATGGCTAGTTGTGGTGTCGCACAAAAAACTGTCGTCAAAGTCCAAAAACGTGCCAGAGAATTAAAACTTTCATGGCCACTTGATGAAGCAATGACTGACACAGAGCTTCAAAAGCTCATGTTCTCTAAAGAGAACAAGGTATCGCCTAATAAACGTATGCCTGACTACGACTACATCCGCAAGGAGCTACTTCGTAACGGAGTAAGTAAAAAGCTCCTGTGGACTGAATACATGGAGGATTGCCGTGCCAATGGCGAAGAACCACTCATGTATTCTCAGTTCTGCTACCACATCCAACAGGATGAGCAGAAACATCGTGCTACCATGCATATCAACCGGAAACCCGGTGAACAGGTTGAAGTTGACTGGGCAGGGGATCCTGCAACAATCATTGATCCGGATACCGGAGAAATCATGAAAGCCTACATATTTGTTGGTGTAATGACTTACAGCCAGTATACATACGTGGAAGCATTTCTGGATATGAAGCAGAAATCATGGATTAATGCTCATGTCCATATGTACGAGTACTTTGGCGGTGTTGCCAGGATTCTCGTACCGGATAACTGCAAAACTGCAGTTGTTCACAATGGTGGACTTAAAGACCAGCAGATTAATGAAACCTATCAGGAAATGGCTGAACACTATGGCACCGCTATTATTCCGGCACGTGTCAGAGCTCCCAAGGATAAGCCGAATGCTGAAGGAACGGTAGGAAATATCTCTACCTGGATAACAGCAGCACTTCGGGATGAACAGTTCTTCTCCCTTGCCGAATTAAATCGTGCAATCAGAGACAAGCTCGAACTGTTCAACCAAAGGCTCTTTCAAAAGAAAGAGGGTAGTCGGCGAATCTTATTTCTTGAGGAAGAAAAACCATTGCTGGCACCATTACCTGCTACCCGTTTTGAACTGAGTGACTGGAAAACAGCCACCGTCCAGTTCAATTATCACATATCTGTGGACGGAATGCTATACTCAGTTCCTTATGAATATATCAAAAAGAAAGTTGATGTGAAGGTAACAGATACCACTATTGAAATTTTCTACAATCATAACCGCATTGCTTCCCATCGTCGTCTGAAAGGACACCCTGGGCAGTACAGCACTATCACGGAACATATGCCGGAAGACCACCAGAAATATCTGGAATGGAACGGTGACCGGTTCCGCAAATGGGCTGAGCGGATTGGCATAAATACATACACTGTGGTTAATGCAATACTGACCTCCAAAAGTGTGGAACAACAGACCTACCGAAGTTGTATGGGACTTCTAAAGCTTGCTGAGAAATACTCAGATGCATTGCTTGAAGCAGCCTGTAAAAAAGCTTTATCCTATACATCCTCACCCAGTTACAAGAGTATTAAAAACATCCTTGTGACAGGTTCTGTAAAACCAGAATCAGAAACAACTGAATCCAAGACCACACATAAAGCACATGGCATCACAAGAGGTGCCGATTACTATCGGAGGTAAGCACATATGACAAATCAGAGTACAATAGACAAATTAATTGAAATGCGCCTTACTACTATGGCAGATGCATTTCGCAACCAGCTGGAGGATCCTAAATTTAATGAAGTACCATTTGAGGACCGCTTTGGTATGCTGGTGGACATCGAATACAGCAATCGCAAAAACAATCGTCAGAAACGACTGATCCGTAACGCTGGATTCGACCAGCCGGAAGCAAATATCATGGATATCAACTACACTTCCGGCCGCAAGCTTAACAAGGATCTTATTAACCGGCTTGCAACTTGCGAGTATATATCTGAACACCGGAATCTGTTTATTACCGGTGCTACAGGCTGTGGTAAGACTTACATGGCGTGCGCCTTTGGCATGGAGGCATGTAAGCGGTATTACAATACCAAGTATGTCCGTCTTCCAGATCTGCTTATTGATCTGGAAATAGCAAGGACAGAAGGTAACTATCGAAAGGTCATGGCTAAATACGCTAACCCGTTGGTTCTCATTCTTGATGAATGGCTTCTTCTAAAACCAACAGAAACCGAGCAGAAAGATATCTTTGAACTTCTTCATCGCAGACGCAAGAAATCATCTACGATTTTCTGCTCTCAGTATGAATTCGAAGAATGGTATGAACAGCTTGGCGGTGATGATAGTCCTCTTGCAGATGCAATCATTGACCGCATTGCCCATGACAGCTATCGCATCAACATTACAAGCATTGATGCTGAACATGATCGATCAATGCGAGAGGTATACGGCTTAGATAAAGCATTACGCGAGTAAACTCGCATGAGATGATTTCCACTTTCCGGACATCTGATTTCCAGATTTCCGGAAGTGCGATTTCATCGCACAAGAATATTCAGGATCGGTGGTAAAGAATCCGGAACACTATGCCGACATTGCGCCAAGGACCAGTACATCTATACCGCAGATACGTAGAGATTTCACCGAAGCATTCAGCAACGGCAAGCTCTATCTTGATGCAGCAGAAAAACAGTTTCAGCAGCCTACGCACTATGCACGGAAGATTCTGGAACTACTCGATGTTTATGATGCAGGTCTTCTGGATGAATACATCGGGATTGCTGTCAAAGAGAATAAGCTTGGCGTGCGGGAGTTCAGACAGCTGGTCAAGGAAAAGACGCGAGGATTACTGGCTGCGAGAAATACTTCTGCTGAAACCTGTCTGATAAGCAATAAAACTGAAGATCCTACCGGTCTGACACGTAATACAAGCTACTATGAAGGGATTGGAAAGGAGCCGGGCAGATGACAGATACCGAAACAGATAACTACATCTACCAGACAATGAAGGCCTTCAAGCTTGTAGATATGCGTGACAGGTATCCGGATGCGATTGAAGCAGCCGAGAAGGAACATCTGTCATACAGAGACTTTCTTAAAAACCTTCTTGATATCGAGGTGGATGGAAAGACACGACGCCGGACGGAACGACTCACGCATCAGGCCAGCTTTGAATCACCCAAGAGTCTCGAGGATATCGATTACAGCTTCAATGCCAGCCTTGACCATGACCAGATCACATCGCTGGGACATCTGGATTTTCTGAAGAGACATGAAAACATCATCATTATCGGACCGCCTGGTGTCGGTAAGAGCATGATTGCGACCGGTATAGGAAGGAAAGCATGCAAAGAGGGATACAGAGTTCTGTTTGTTAATGCCAAGGAACTGATGGATGATCTTTCAGAGGATGTACAGAAAGGGACACTGCGAGACAAGCTGAAGGCACTGGCAAAGGTTGACCTTCTGATCCTCGATGAATTGTCTTATCTAAAGATGGATAAAGAAAAAGAGAGCCTTTTCTTTCAGATCGTGCGACAGCGATACGAAAAGAGCTCCCTCATCATAACAACCAACCTGCCGCTTGGCAGATGGGATGAATTATTTACCGGCCAGCTGGCCGCGACAGCTATCCTGGACCGTCTCGTCCATCACTGTCATGTGATGAGTATAACAGGAGACAGCTACCGCGTCAAAGGGCCAAAAGATAACGTATCAACAAAGAACTGCTCCGATCAGCGGAGCGATATGGGGAATAAAGACCATGGATAACCATAAATACAACGCGGAATATCCTGAGATCACGCAGCCTGATCTTGATGATCAGCTTCAGGACTATGAAGAATCCGTGAAGATGGATGAGGCACTCTCTCAAACGCCGGCTATCGTACGAGAGGAGCTTCGTAGATGTCACAGGGAGATATGTCACCTCCACGATTTTGTCTATGCACAAGGAATTGGTGAAATGGCAGACAAGTATCTGGCGGAAACGGCTGACTCAGAAGTACCGTTTGAATAACTAACAACCATCTCTTTTATTTCTGATAGGCTGGAAGGAGAACAAATGATCACAGTACCAGAAAAGGCATTTCCTGAAATTGTGGATCGATATAACAGCGGAGGGCGTTCCGCAGCTAACGATTACATTCGGGAAGCATACAAAATAAAGCATCCATACTTCGTAATCGACCGCATCAAGAAAAGCGGCAAGTATCAGTATGAAGCATCAAGTGACCGATTTATTGCGCTCGAAAAGACAGAGCACAGTCCAGAAGGTTTGTTCATGAGCCTCGATGACCTGTGTGAAAAGCCATTGGCTGAGGATAAAGGTAATTCTTTCAACAGTCCCGGAACCGAAACTATGGACAAACTGATCCGTAGTCTTCTCAGTGACAGACTTATGCAACTCAGCAAATACATAACCATCGATTCTGCGAGCAGGACTGTCATGATAGACAGAACGACGCTTCTGGCCGATGGCTACCGGATCTCGATGCACTAGGTGGGTCAAGATTCAATGTGAATTTTCTGTTTTACAACAAAAAGTGACCCGCCTTAGCCAGCCAGCTAACGGGGACTAAGGTGGGTCAACTTTCAACGTAAATGTGGGTCAATTTTACTTGACAATCAACAGCTAATATTGGGTTCATAAGAAAGAGGTTCATAAGAAAGAGAAGCCCAAAAGAAAATATTCTAAAGAAACATTCTAATGGGCTTCAATAGTAAGCGGTTTATATCCACACGCTACTTCTCATCCACACTTCAGTACCCCACTCTCTTTTCTTCCCACCATACCACACAAGGAAGTGTATAAGAATAGAATAAAAGCAGGTGTGGAAGAAAAGAAGAAAACACAGGGGATGAGAAGGGATTAAGTACATTTCTACGGCGTGCTAAACACACCATCTTCCTCATTCCAACTCAACTACTCTACCCGCTTCGGCTGCTTTTTTATGCTATTATGGGCGAAAATTGGATGACAGAAACGCTCGAAAATTGAGAGATTACTGACATATCGAAAACACCTTTGTTTACACATATTTACTCGTCAACTTTTTTGCTGTCAGGAAAAATGACACCAGTACGCTTATCTATCTATTCCCGTACATCTGCTCGTAGTAGTTCATGTACTCACCAGATGTACACTCTGCCATCCAATCCATATGGTCCTTATACCACTGGATGGTAAGCTTGATTCCATCTGCAAACATTGTAGTAGGCCCCCATCCAAGTTCTCTGTTTGCCTTTGTTGGATCAATGGCATAGCGTTGGTCATGCCCTTTTCGGTCTGCTACGTATGTAATAAGGCTCTCAGGTTTCCCGAGTTCCTGCAGAATAATCTTCACAATTTCTATGTTTGCCTTCTCGTTGTGGCCACCAAGATTATAGACTTCTCCTACCTTGCCCTTCTCCAAGACTGCAAGAATTCCATGGCAGTGATCCTTTACATACAGCCAGTCACGAACGTTAAGTCCCTCGCCATAAACTGGGAGCTTCTTATCCTGACTTGCATTATTGATCATCAAAGGAATCAGCTTCTCCGGGAACTGATATGGGCCATAGTTATTGGAACAGCGGCTAATAGTAACCGGCAACCCGTAGGTTCTGTGATAAGCCTGGACCAGCAAATCCGCAGATGCCTTAGAAGTTGAATAAGGCGATGATGTGTGGATTGGTGTATCTTCCGTGAAGAAAAGGTCAGGTCTGTCAAGCGGTAGATCACCATAAACCTCATCTGTGCCAACCTGATGGAATCTCTCCACACCATACTTACGGCATGCGTCCATCATTACCTGAGTGCCTAGGATATTCGTCTCAAGGAAGATACCGGGATTCTCAATAGAGCGGTCCACGTGAGACTCTGCAGCAAAGTTGACCACAATGTCGGGATGCTCTTTTTCAAAGATTGCAAATATTCCTTCTCTATTTCTAATATCTTCTTTGTAGAATACAAAGTTTGGGTTAGTAAGTGCATCGTTAAGCGTGTGGATATTCGCGGCATATGTAAGAGCATCCACACAGACTACCTTCCACTCAGGTCTTTCTTCTAGCAGAAGATATACAAAGTTCGATCCAATAAATCCGGCACCACCGGTAACAAGTACTGTTTTATTCATCGTTCTATCCTCTTATCATCTCGGCATCTTACCATCCGCAACCATTCTCAGATGATGGCCATAGGGGGATTTGCCGTATTTCTCAGCAGCACTCAGTAACTGCTCTTTATCAATCATTCCGTATCGATATGCAATTTCTTCAGGAGAAGCCACAATGATTCCCTGCATATTCTGGATTGTCTGAATGAAGCCTGCTGCCTGCATCAAGCTATCCATCGTACCGGTGTCAAGCCACGAGAATCCTCTTCCCATGATGTCGCAATCCAACAAATCCTTCTCCAGATACATTTGGTTAAGAGCAGTAATTTCAAGCTCACCTCGTGCACTAGGCTTTACTTGTTTAGCCATTTCACTTACACCTGATGAGTAGAAGTAAAGACCTGTAACTGCGTAGTTAGATTTAGGCTTGGCAGGTTTCTCTTCAATAGAAAGCGCCTTATAGTTCTCATCAAACTCGACAACGCCAAAGCGCTCCGGATCATTCACATAGAACCCAAAGACAGATGCTCTACCTTCTTCTGCTCTCTTGGCAGCGCTCTTTAGCATATTACCAAGTCCATTACCATAGAAGATGTTATCTCCAAGAATCATCGCACATGCATCAGTACCGATAAACCCTTCACCGATAATAAAAGCCTGTGCCAAACCATCTGGACTTGGCTGGACTGCATATGACAGTTTGATTCCAAACTGATGGCCATCTCCCAGCAAGGACTCAAACCGTGGTGTGTCCTCTGGTGTGGAAATGATTAGAATATCTCGGATATTTGCCATCATGAGAGTTGTCAACGGATAATAAATCATCGGCTTATCGTAGACTGGTAAGAGCTGTTTGCTTGTCACCATTGTTAAAGGATATAATCTTGTTCCTGCTCCACCTGCTAATATGATACCTTTCATTTGTCTTTCCTCCCGTATAACTACGAAACAATTCCAATTAATATAAGCATATTCTATTCTAAATCTCTATTGAGCTACACAGATATCTATTTATTTTTAGATCCAGCGTTTCCAAATAACCAAGAATGAAGGCTATAGCATCGGAGCATATCTATTCTTATTGCTAAGTAAATCTTGCCTAACGACTACCCTACCTCCGACAGTCCAGTCAATGCCAAGACTGTCCCACTTGATAGATTTAGCAGCTTCAAAACAATATTTGTTATCTGTTAGATATTCTAATTCTGTGTCATCTTCTAGAGTGACAAAGCCATGTGCATATCCGCGTGGAATGTACATCACTTCTTTATTATAGGATGATAGTTCATATCCAACCCACTTTCCTTTATCACTTCCGGATAGACATATTCCTACACTATACAAGCTTCCTTTAGTACATCTAATTATCTTTGCTTGCGGAAATGAATCTTGGTAATTAGGACCTCGAACAGTGCCCTTTGAAACAGTAAACGAATGATTCAGTTGAAAAACCCTGTCAAAAGAAAATCCTAATTTAGTCAAGTCTTCTGTAGAAAAAGGTATCAAAAATAACCCTCTATTATCTTTAATTACCTCTGGCATAAGTAATGCACAACCTAATTTAGTATCAACAATCTTCATGTGCATAACCTTTCACGCAAATAATGTAACCATTCAACATTTTCTTATTATTTTTTTCTTTGTTACATTTCTAACTTTTTTACCCATTCAGATGTAATTTTCATTGTTTCCTTAAAGTCCGCTTTGCATTCAAAACCCGTATCTCTATATAAAGCGTCAAGATCTATTTTCGAATAATCTATTTTTTGATTATCTTTGTATTCTCCAAATTTCAGTTCAACATCAGGAGCAATAACATCTCGAATATCAATCATCAATTCTTTGAACGTCTTGAGTTTTCTATGACCAACATAATACTCGTGTTGGTTCTTACCTTTTTCTCCGATTGCAATTAAGGCGTCAACCAAATCACCAATGTAGATTAAATCATAAGTATTTTTTCCTTCCACGAGTTTAGGCGCAATACCTTTGTTCAAGCTATCTACAACAACGTTTACTAATTGTTTGGAATAGTTATTCTCTCCATACGGCATAGGAATTAGACCGGCACTATACTCAATTCCTAAGTTAAATGCCAATGTTCGGCAGATAAGACTCGCTGCAGTCTTTCCTGTCGAATATATGCAAGTATATCTTGGCTCAAATCCAGGAGTAGCCAAGAAGTTCTCAATTTCATATTGGTTATAGGTACCAGCATACACAAATTTTTTTACACCGATATTTTTTGCCGCTACCAACGCGTCTCCAGCATACGCAGCATTACTCATTTGTATTTTGTAATCTTTTATAGCTGAAGTGAAACCACCAGCCCATGCAAAATGATAGAACACATCTATTTCTCTATCTTGGATCCTTGATGGAATCATTTCATACTCTTCAAACGATGCAATTAAAGGAATGAAATTGTCATACTTTTTAAATTCATCCAGTTTTGGTGTTTCTATATCTACACCGTAGACAGTAACTCCCTGGGATAATAGTTTTCTAGCTAAACTTCCACCGATAAAACCTGTAACACCGGTGATTAGTACTTTATTCATCAATTTACTCCTTCCTATAATCTTAATATTGAAAACAAATTTCTCAACTGAATATTCAAACAGTTGTTGAACTGAATAAGAATATTAACTGTTTGGAAGTCTGCCCAAAAGTATCCCTCAGGTAAGGATGGTATTTCCTTCTTATCGATTCGCATAATTACATTCCTATTCTGCTCGTGGTAGAAACGTCCACCTTCTTCAGAAAACAACCCTTGAAATTCTACATTTTCGTTATTATTTAATTTCCGTAAAAAAACATCTTCAACACAATTTTTTGCTGAATCATTAGGTCCCAATTGAACACTTGGCCCGACCTCAATTTTGTCAAAACAACCTATTTCAGATTTTGCTTGAATTAAGAACTCCATAGTATTATTTTCAACGCAATATACTAGACCAAATGTAGACTCACCTATGGCTTCTAACAGCGGCTGCTGCCAACGTCTAACTTCTCTGCCCTCAATTTCAATGTTACAATATACAACCTTAAAATCACCACTAGTAGAAATCAATTCACTATCCACCATCTTCCAAGAAGACAGCGAATGTAAGTCAACCAATTCTATAGTAGATTTATCAAGCATCTTAATCTCATTTATATACTGATATATTTTGTTTATACTTGTCCCTGCTTCCCCAAAAAACATTGAATTAAACAGAGACTCTCTCTTAAAAAGGCTTTTTATATGTGTTAATTCTTTATAAGTAAAGTTTTTCAACGAGAACGGTATACATGATATAACAGTTCTTGTATCCATATTTACTAAATTATCATAGGCCATCAACTGCTTAATCTGTCCCAGCGTCATCCATTTATGTGATGGAAGTACATCAATATCATCATTAATAACAATAATAATATTTCTGTTTCTTTTCCCTAAGAATCTAGATGACTGCTCAGATTGTATTTGATCTACAACTATCTCATAATCATTTTTATTAGAAAAATACTCTAGGTAAGCTGGTGCTTTGCCTCCATGGGCTTGCATAAAATTACTTTTTGTGGCCTGTATCGTAGGCGAAATCTGAATTTTGTTTACATTTCCCGGTTCTATTTTCGCCTGCATTAAAAAATAAAGTGTGCCATCTATTACTTTCCCGATTATACCCAAATATCCAATTTCATTTTGAATTATAATCGGTTGTTCATAAACAGATTCACCATCACGCTTTATTAATCCTTTTATTTGGAAAAAGCTATTGTTCCGATTCTTTATCTCGCCAGTCTCTTTATCATAATACCAAAAGCCATCATATTTATATGGAATCTTTGATATATTAACTTTTGTACTTTCATTTTTTTGTTTAACCCATTCCAAAATATCTTCTGTGGAATTAAAAGGGTTATCAGTTGTTGCCCAAGATTCCATAATTCGTACCAAAGTTAAATTTTGATTTATATTATAATTTCCCATTTAACCACTCCATTTTCTTTATATACAAATTGCGCTATCTTTTTTTAATAACTAACTTAAATACTTTTGATAACTATCTCGCACGTTTACTTAAACACTATTATTTATAAATCCAACAGAGAAGTATCTTCACAAAAAATATCTTTTTTAAATATCATTTTGACTTTTGCTTCTAAATTCATCAACCAACTCAGATTGCTTTATAATTGCTTGGTAATTATCTCTTCTAGTCTTGTCATCTCGTACACAATCATAGAAGAATCTTATTGACTTTTCAAATGCATCATCGCTTGAAAGTGTAATTACATGATCATCATTATTTCGTCTAATAGTTCCTTTTGGCTCAAATCCAGCTGGAGCTGTTAATACTCTGCCTGTTGTAAAGTAAGCCTTGCTTCCCCAAATCTCTAATTCACATTTGTAATCGTTGTCCATTCCAAATGCAACTTGAACAACATCTCCAGAATCATTCACCAATGCACCCGATCCGTATAAATCCACATCAAATTCATTTGTATAATTCATACTCGAATAAGCAACTTTAGCAGATTCCCCTAGTAATCTTGTGGCATACTTTATTGTATATCCCCCTGCATCAATTAGAGCTCCTCCACCTAGCTTGCTGTTATACCGAAAATCATTTTTAGGTCTCATAGGAAATCCGAAATTTATTCTGTAAAGGCGTACATCTCCTAACTCACCTGATAGTATTATTCGTTCAATATCTTCTAGTTGATTATGAAATGTAAACATGTAATTTTCATGCAAAGCCAAATTCCTACTATCCGCAATTTTCACCAACTCATCGGTATGCTCTTTACAAATAGTAGCCGGTTTCTCAACCAAAACATGTTTATTATTCTCCAAAGCTTTTTTTGCCCATTTATAATGTAACGCTGGAGGGAGTGGGATATATATAGCCTCTATTTCATTAGAAGAAACGATTTCTTCATAGCTAGAAAATATCTTACCTCCATAATTCGAAACAAACTGCTGAGCTTTTTCATTACTATTCTTTAATAATAGTTTCACCTCATCTGCAGATGGAAGATCACTTCCAAATCTTTCTTCTACTGAACTTACAGCTACTCCTACAAACTCCAATTCATCAATTTTTTTTAATGCTGGCATGAAACGCCTTATAGCTATATCAGATGGACACAATACACCTATCTTCATAAAAGATCCTCCGCTTTTAAATTATTGATTTCAATCGATAGCAAAGATAATACAAATGTGCATTTTTTTGTTTTAAAATCAACTTCTCAATTGGCGATAAGTTTGACTTTGAAAGATATGATTGAAATTCTCTTGACTTTATAATTTGGGATGCTAGTAAAATCTCATGAATTTTTGTACATTTATTTAAAATACATCTTTCACCATAGAAGCTAATTGATTGTATATCTTCTTCTTGTAAATGTGCGTATTCACTTCTTTTTAGGAATTCAATTGCTGCTTGTAACGAATCATAATTTTTTTTGTATGATTTTGATGACCTAGAAACAGAATTCTCATATTGTATATAGTGATAAAATGCCTTTTTACAAAAATAGATACTTTTTGTATTGTTAAATACCTCAATCATGGTCAACCAATCTTCAAAGTCATGAATCTGGCCTTTATAGGTAGTTTCCACTTGCTTTACCAATATCTCTTTTAGCAAAACTTTTGTAAACTTTGCGTATGGAACGCTACCACCTACTAGTTTTTTTCTAATACTTTCTAGTTTATCTCCAGTATACAAGCCTTCATCGAAAGGGATACCGCAAATCTTACCATCGCCATTTTCTTTTTCAATAATATAAGGACTAAATAAAATCTCCGCGCCTATATTATCAATAAAGTTAAAAATGTAGTCGATATATTCTGTATCAATATAATCATCTTGATCAAGAATCGTGACATATTCCCCTACAGCCCTTTCTAGACCATATTGCCAGGCCCTAAATGTACCACCATTTTGTTTGGTATATAACTTCACACGCGTATCAGATATGTGATTTATTTCTTCAACTGTGTTATCTGTTGAACCATCATTTACACAAATAACTTCAAATTCCAGTTTGGATTTTAAAACAGAATCTAACAATAAATGAATTTTTGATCCTGCGTTATAAATTGGAACAATAATACTTAATTTCATCCTATACCTCTAAAGTGTCAAATTATCTTTCTCATTACCTTCTTTATTTGCAGAATAGAACTCTTGAAGGACTTGATTCCAAGGCAATAAGCTGCTAGACAGTAGATACTCACAACAACTACCCCTAAAAAAAAGAAACCAAATATATATCCAGGTTGAAATACCATCCTAACCAAATAACTAATTACTCCTGTTATTACACCCGCAATAATTACTTTTATATATTCAGGTATCGATTCTTTCAAAGAAAATCCTGCAATGTACTTCTTTATACACGGTAAAAGCAACAGACTAACTAGCAACATAGCAACGCTAGTCGCTAATGCAATTCCACCAACCCCAAAAACCTTCGAAAATACTATGCTCATAAATATATTTGCGATTATTGCAACCAAACCATTTACCATCGGGGTTTTTGCATCTTGAAATGCGTAAAAAACTCTTATTATAATTGATCGCGCAGCCTGAAAGAAAAATCCAAGCGCATATCCTATTACCACACTATAAGTTTTTTGTATTGATTCAATACCAAAACTTCCCCTTCCATATAAAAGCGCTACAATACAATCTCCACCGACAATGTACATTACCATGATTGGCATTATAAGCATAATCAATAATTCAAGTGATTTTTTTAAGGTGCTCTCTATTTTATTAATTTCTCCTTCAGCCACCCAAGTAGCATAGTGAGAGAATAACACGCTAGAAACAGAAGTAATAATCAGTGCACTTACTATCTCATTTATTGATGCACCATATGATAAATAAGAAACTGATCCGCTTCCTATACCTGATGATATTTGCTTATCAACTATATCGTTTATTTCATATATCGCATTACCAAGTAAAAGTGGAATGATCAACACTATCAACTGTTTAAGCTTTTCTTTTTCTGGACTTATTTTTAATTGGAACTTAAAAACATTCCTAGCAGAGATAGTAATAAGAATGCATTGAACTACGCCAGCCAGTAAAAATGCATATAATAATGCCCCTATTCCAAATTGCTTATAAAACAGCAATGCTGCGACAATTATGAATGCATTTTGTAACAAATTTTGCATTCTTCCCGGAAGAAATCTTTTATCAGCTTCCAATACAACATTAATAATTAATGTGTAGCACGAAAACAAAAACATCACCGACATTATACGTATATAACCGGCCAGAACACGTAATTGTTCTCCGTCGTATGATGGTGCAAACGCTTTTGCAAACTGGGTAGAAAATACAAAAAAGATTATCATTATAAAAATAGCAATAGGAAGGAAAAAGCGTAACACAGCGTTTACTAAATTATTCCCTGACTCCATACCTTCATGAACGCATCTCTCCGTGTAAATAGATAAAAAAGACACTGATACTGCAGAAAAAATAACAGAACATAAAGCCACAATTATACCAGACGCAATAAAATAAGCATCAGTCTCCAAAGATGCACCACACACAGCTGCAATAATAGATTGTTTTAAGACTCCTAATATTTTTATCGCAAATGTAATTGCAGTTACCTGAAATGTCATAGCAACAATTCTTTTTTCTTTTGCCAAACTGAGCCGCCTCCTATCCACTTAATTTATTTCAAAACACTACTGTCGTTATTATAAAGCAAAAAATTTAAAGCCACATAGGTTACCTCTCGTGCATGCAAGAATCACAATAAGATAAGAAATTGCTTGAATAAACATGTACTTTCTGCCTTGTACCGCTCCATAACTACTTGCAGTTAACAATTCAGCCACTAACGGAATCATCACAAACGAACATGCTGTGATATATCTATGAAAAATGTTATATTCAAAAAAAAATCCCAAAATAAGCACTATTAAAACTATCGAGAATCTATAATAGTTTGAATTTTCAAAAAGTTTAAAATCCGCAACAATTTTTCTTCTTCCGAATAAAACAAATATAAATATTACGACTTGAAGTCCGCCTATTATATATTCCCACAAATAAGAATACGTACCTCCGCTAGATGTTACAAATGAACTCGCCTTAGTAAACATTTCTGCTAAATAACTTTGTCCTAATACAACTGATATACCAACGAACATTAGTATTGTCAGAATATTCAATATAGTTTTACTTACACCTAATTTTTTGCCAAAGAAAAGGTAATATGACAACCAAATAATGATCAATACAATAGCTGCCGGATGTAACAAAGCAGCTACAATATAAATAAACAAATGTCTGAATATTGTCTTATCAAAATATACCTCATCGAAAATGGCTCTCATTACAATAGAGAAAGCCAGAAAACATCTTACGTCAGAAATCACTTCCAAAAAAGCACCTGAACTCATAAAAACTAACATTGAATACGCTAACGCATTACCAGTATATTTAGAATCCTTAATAAGAACTTTAAATATATGAAACCCGTTAGAATAGTACACTAATGCACAAATGGCCGGAAGAATCCCCTTGATTCCTATTTTTGCAGTAACATAATAAAGCAAATACGCTACAGGGACAGAAGATTTTGTAAGAAAGTTACCTATAAATACATCGACTGGCATATCCCCCCAGCCTTGAATCATGGCTCGAATTCTTGTTAAATCGGCACTATCACCTGGTATATATAAAAAAGCGAGCAGAACTAAGAAAAACAATCCTGTATTCAGCGCCTTATAGGATCTCTTTTCATTTCCTGATTTCAAGGATTTGTACAAGTAGGTAATCACCAGTAAATAAGCAGAGACACCTACTAGTCGTTCTATTAACATTGTTTGCGAAAGCCAGTTTGATAATCCCATAATTTTATTCCTCTATAAGGCCAGAATATGCAGCAAGAGTTTCCTGCGCAACCAAATCCCAAGAAAAATTATCCCTTACAAGCAATCGTGCATTTTCAGATTTGTTTTTAAAATTGCTGCGCTCGCCAACCATCGTATGAAAATTTTCAGCTATTGAGTTAACTGTTGTATCAGCTACAAATCCGCCGTCGTATGAAGAAACGCACTCACCTAAAGTTGTTCCCCAAGTTATGAAACAAGGAATTCCATAACTTAACGCCTCTAATATGCCAAGTGGCATTCCTTCATATCTAGAAGTTTGTATAAAAATATCTGCTGATAACAATTCTTGCTCTTTGTTTGGACCGCTAATTTCTCTATGTAAAGACACTAATTCCGTCAATTCATTCTGCAAAATATAGTTCACAATATAATCTTCCCATTCCTTTACATAAGGTCCATAGAAAGAAAATGTGCACTTATACTCCTTTAGATAAGCCTCTTCTTGTTTGATTGCCTGAAGTAGAAGATCAAGACCTTTATGATAAGGATCTAACCTACCAATATATACAAGTTTGATTGCGTCTTTTGAGAAATCTCTTTTATAAATTTCCGGAATTGTCACTCCATTGGTTCCGATAAATTTATATTTCCCTTTAAAAGTTTTATTAAGTTCTGCATTTGACAAACATTGTATAGCTCTCGCGCCATTTATATATGCTCCAAAAAGCAGCAAGTTAGCCACTGTTTTTTTTAGCCACTTTTGTTTTAACGCGTCATATGTTAAACAACCGTGTGGAATAATAATATATGGAATTTTTTTACTTCTCAACTGTTTAGATATCTCTAGAAATTCCTTATGATATACCTCATGAAATACAATTAAATCTGGATGTTTAAAAATAGAAGTAGCATTTTTAAATATGTCTCCTGGCGAATACTCAAACTGAATTTCAATATCAGGAATATCAATATTATTAACATTAATGAAACCTACGTTTGCATATTGTCCTTGTGCTTTTATATGTTTTGGTACAACAACACTTACACCACTAAATTTACTTATTTTAATATCCGCTATATGGATAATTGTTAATTTACTTCTATTCATATATTTCTCCATCATCTTTGCAATTATTCTACACTATTGTCCGAAATAGCCTTTCTTCGTTTTAAGTCTAAAAATGCCAGAATGTTTGGAGATACACAGCCACCTATTATCATTGTCTTTCTATATAAAGAAATATATGGACTTTTTATAACTTGAAAAACGTTCTTTCTCATATAAGAAACCCAATGTTTATATTTCTCTTGAAATTCTTTCCTTTTACCATTCTCTATTATTTTAGTGACTGCTCCCAAACAGAATATACACATATGCAATAGCCACATATCATCTATTTTTTTTGAAGGAATATCCAATTGTTTTTTTATCTCAACCAGTGCCTTCTCTCCATTAACCATCTTCTCGATGTTAAACTTAGAAGTAGCAGACATTTCATTATTTCTTCTGTAATAATAGACTTTTCGTTCACCTACATTTACATGATTTGCCAACATTGCGGCTTGAGTAATGAAATACAAACCTTCACCGTAAAACAAACTAGACGAAAATCTTAGTTGATGCTCATCAAGAAAACTTTTTTTAAACATCTTATTCCAGCAACCGACGATCACTCGTGGTGATAACAGCAATGCCACCGCATCTTCTGGTGTATATTCTTCAATTCTATCATTCTCAATTTGACCCTCATTTATCCTTGTAAAACAATTCTTTGATAAACAAAAATCCGCATCCGATATATTAGCTAATTGCATCATATACTCAATATAGTCATTTGCCAGGTAATCATCTGCATCAACGAATACAACATATTTACCTTTGGCATATAGCAATCCTGTATTACGCGCTTCACTAACTCCTTCATTCGTTTTGTGAATAACTTTCACTCTCTCATCTTTTTCACCGCATTTATCAGCAATTGCCCCCGTATTATCAGTAGCACCATCGTCAACAATAATGACTTCAATACTTGCATGCGTTTGCTGTAAAATTGAACTAATACATTTTTCCAAGTAATCTTCCACATTATAAGCAGGCACAATCACTGATACTAACATATCATTATTCATATATTACCCCTATCTAGCCTAATGCCTTTTCTAAATAATCTAATGATTCTTTACGTATAGAAACAATAGTTTTATTTACTTCTTCATAATTAATTGGGAGATGACTAATTTCTTCGATTCCAGAAAAATCGTCAACTTTTCTTTCTAATACACCATATTGATCAAGCAAAAAGGAAAGTTTATTCCCGTTTCCACGTATTTTAGCGACAAACTGTGCTCCAGTTACCAAAGATAAAACTGAACCGTGGAATGTATCAGTGAATACCATCTCTGAATTTGCAAACCACGCAAAAATATCTAATGGATCAACATTAACGTTTTCGTCACACCACTTGTGAAAATATGCCAAACTCACTACTTTAAGATTTCTTTTAGCAGCATACTTTTTTATCGCGTTAACTGTATCTGTATCATTCATATTGTAATCATACGAATAAACAATGCAGTATTTTTCATTAATAGGTCTTTTTTTCATATCCAAGTTCTTTTCTGTTTTCCAATCATACAAAAGAACTGGATCGCAAACTATTTTAGCTTCACGACTGGTAAGTTTTTTTACAATTTCAGATGAATTTTTGTCTCTTACAGCTATCTCTTTTAAGCTAGCTAAACCAGCAGATATCATAGAAGACATATTATGTTCTTCAATCATTTCCATCGTTGTCGGACCGAAACTCGCCGCATATGAAATTTGCTTCTTACAAGGCACTCCAATTCCGTAATACCAAGGATTTGGACCAGCTTCAATACTGAAAATTTCATCACTGCCAATAACAACAACATCAAGGTCTTTTGCCTCAGAATAATAAGCGCCTACTATATCAGTTTTTTTTCTAAACGCTGCTAGTCCTTTTCGCTTTTTATAATTATAAACCGTTCTAGAAGCACCGTTTTTTATCAAATATTTGGCATAGACAGGTATAGACTTTAAAGAAATATTATACTTATCGCCTGTTGAAGCCCCTCCCATAAAATCATAGTTTTTTTGGAATTGTAATGCCTTAGCTTCATATCCAAGATTTCTCAGAACACAACTTAATCCATACAACTGTAAATGTGCTCCATGATTATGAACATTATAGTGAGTAATAATTCCAGCTTTTTTCATTTCTCATTTCCTCAACAACTTAGAATACAAAATTTTCTTCAACCAAGAAGGGGTTTTTACAAACGCATTGATGTAAATCATATTCATCATCGCATCCTTCTTAGTAATCATCTTATGCTCAAGCATAAAGTCCTGAAGTACTTTCCATCCATCAATACGCTCTTGAGATCCACGTTTGGAATCAAATCCATTTCCAACACGTACATAAACAAGAGACTCATGAATATTTGCAAGTTTGCATCCGGCAGCTATCATATTCAGCCATAAGTAATAGTCCTCAAGTAACAGCAATGTTTTATATCCACCACATTTTTCAAGTGCACTCTTCTTCATACAAACAGTAACATGATTCATCGGATTTCTTCTTTTACCCATATTCACGATGTCTTCGTGCTTCTCTGGGCATGAACGTACTCTCATATCTTCATTTGGAGTCTGATTAAATTCAGCGATGTCAGTTCCTAATACATCAATTTCCGGATGATTTTCAACGTATAAAATCTGTCTTTCGAATCTATGCTCGTCACTAATATCATCTGAATCCATACGAAGAATATAATCACAAGTACAATATTCTGAACCAATACGAAGAGCTTCTCCTAATCCACGATTTACTTCCTGTGGATAGTACTTTACAACCGCTTCTTTTCCTACTTTGAAAGTGTCAAGAACCGCGTATAACTTTTCGTTCAATGGTCCATCATAGACAACAACAATTTCATCAGGTTTTACAATTTGTTTATCATAAATACTTTCTAATGCAATTTTCAAAAAGTCTGGGTCATCATTTTTATAAACAGACATAAGTACTGAGTATGTGTGCTTTCTCTCTTCTACTGACACTCTATTTTCCTCTTCGTGATCCTTTTTAATCTCGCCGGTTCCGCCTTCAACCACGCTATCATCTCCACCGAAAACTCCAACGCTTCCTAAGAAGCACTTAACATCAAACCCAAAACTCAACTTCTCCACATACTCCCCATCAAGCTTCGCCTTATCCGGTATTTCCAACTCATCTCTACCATTAATCTGAGCCCACCCGGTCAAACCAGGTTTGACATCATTTGCGCCGTACTTATCTCTCTCAGCAGTGAGCAGGTCCTGATTCCACAGGCCAGGGCGAGGTCCAATTACGCTCATATTACCGATGAATATGTCCCAAATTTGAGGCAGCTCATCGAGACTGTGTGCTCTAAGGAATTTGCCCACACGAGTAATGTACTGCTCGGGATTCTCAAGCATATGTGTCGGCTTGTCATGAGGTGTGCTCATCTTCATGGAGCGAAACTTATGAAGCTTGAAGTACTGTTTGTTTTTCCCTGTCCTTTTTTGCGTAAAAAGAATTGGACCTGGGTCGTCAATATATATTGCGACAGCAAGAATAAGGAAAACAGGAGAAAGGATAACAAGTCCACCGAAGGAGAGGATTACATCTAATCCTCTCTTTATGTACTTCTCATACACCCCAGCCTGGTGGGCAGACTCCCCCACAGCCTCAAGGTGTCCTCTCACACCATCGGCATTCTCCGGCTCATTTTCGTTTTCTACGAATACTACCTTTTTGCCTTTTAATTTATTTCTCTGCTCTGGTTCATTTCCGTATACACTACTCTTTTTCTTCGCCAGAGCCAAAATAACCATCAATATAAAAGCCACTGCGAGGATGGCGAGAATAGTTAATATAACTTTAAAAAACATATATCAGTTCCCCCTTATCTATTTTTCTCACCATCTTCTGGTGTGTTCTTTTCTTTCAGTTCTATTGGTTGTCCATCTGGATCCTTTGCGAAGGTAAATCTTCTACCGAACCAATCGGTTCTAATTTCCTCACACACCACATTTCTCATCACTTCTTCTAAATCCTCTACTACCAAACACACATGCCTTAATCCCATGGCTTCCGGTCCACTCACTCTTTCCGGATGGTTTGGATCAATAAAAACCTCGAAAAGAACCCCTTTGTTCTCCATGAACACCACGGTGTCATATCCTCTTTCTATTCTTCTCGTTTCTCTAAATCCCAGCTTTTCGTAAAAGGAGAGATTCTCCTCCTTACTCACAATAAGCGCAATATGATCCAATCCAACCATTACAAACCTCTCTAGACAATCGATAATTCTTTCTTGACACTAATCTCTCTACTGCTATTCCAAACTCCATCAGTCCCATTAACCTCTTCAGGTCTTCTGAAAGTCGGAACAACTCTCCTCATTGCTTCTCTAACTCCATCGTCATCATCGAAATCACAAGCCGTTCTCAATATTCTCAGCTTCTTTTCAAGCTCATTCATACCTAAGGCTTCTTCTCTTTCGATGAAAATCATGTCGTTATCTGTCTTCTCCAGTTCCTCCGTCTTAACCAGCAGCTCTTCGTAAAGCTTCTCACCAGGTCTTAGTCCGGTTTCGATAATCTCGATATCATTCATACCGCTCATGGCAATCATGTTCTGCGCCAGATCATAAATCTTAACTGGCTTACCCATATCCAGCACGAACAGTTCACCGTTCTCTGCCATGGCACCACTTGTGAGCACAAGCTGGCTTGCTTCCGGTATGGTCATGAAATAGCGAATGATCCTTTTATCTGTGACTGTTACTGGACCACCGGCTTGAATTTGTCTCTCGAAAAGAGGTATCACGCTTCCGGCGCTACCCAGCACATTTCCAAATCTTGTGGCGCTGCACTTAACAATTCCTTTTGTGCTATAAGCTTGCATGATCATTTCACACATGCGCTTTGTGGCACCCATGACATTGGTAGGATTAACCGCTTTGTCTGTGCTGACCATCATGAATCTGTTACAACCAAATTCCTCACAGCACTGGATTACATTAAGCGTACCGAATACATTATTCTCGACGGCTTCTATACAGTTCTTCTCCATGAGAGGCACGTGTTTGTGCGCTGCTGCATTGATGCAGATATCGGGACGATATTCTCTGAAAACTCTACTCAGTGCTTTCTTGTCTCTGATACTTGCAATCTCGACCTTAATATCAACTGCACCTTTGTAGGCAAAGAGAATCCCTTGTTGAACGTCATAAGCACAGTTCTCATATACATCGAGAACTATTAGCTGCTTTGGCTCCATTTTTGCAAGCTGTCTGCAAAGTTCAGAACCAATGCTTCCACCTCCACCTGTGATGAGTATGGTTTTGCCTTTATAGTATTCTCTTGTTTTATCGTTAATGATTTCCTTCTGTTCTCTCATCAGAAGGTCTTCGATATTAAACTCTCTGAGCTGTCTCTTCCTGCCAGGAATATCCATAGAAGGATAATCAAACACCTTAATTCGGAATCCAGCCTGTTGATAATAATCATAAAGGTCCAGTTTCCTGCCTCTATCCATATTAGGCACAGCAAAAACAACTTCCTGGATATGATGCTTCTTCAGTTCTTCCAAGGTAGCTTCATCTTCACTCATGACCGAGATTCCATGAATATCTCTGCCAACCTTGCTCTTATCACTATCGATAAAGCACCGGGCCACATATTGCGCCTTTTTATTGTTCAAAAGGTCCTCTGCAAGCCCAACACCAACAGAACCAGCACCAATGATTGCTATCTTGATCTTTTGGCTATCCGGATCAGGCTCGGTCATAACAGTTCCACTGGAGAAGATTTTTAATAACAATCGAAGGATTGAACCTAGTGTGTTATCCTGGTTTCCGCATTTGTACGCATAACGATAAATCATTCGAATTCCTAGCGCACCAAGTGTGTTCATGCAACAGAACGCTAAAAGTTTTGCAAACGCGATATGCTGAAGCGGAAGCAGTCTTTCAATTATCAGATACACACAAAATGCTATTACGTCTGCAGACAATAGCTTTATGTAGCACTGGATCCCGCCGTACCGCCAAATCTGACGATAGGTTTTTCCTATGAATCTTGCCCCGAAAATCGTAATAAAAGCTAAGATGCTCTGAATCATTACACCTGTGGCAGTTAACTCACCTGCTCCTTGGTAAAGGATGAATAGAATCACATCCACAATAATGAATATCAGAAAATCATATAATGCTAAGGGAACCCTTATCCCTGACTTACTTTTTTTCATCCCTATTACTTCCTGCTTATCTTTCCCTTACTTCTATTCACTCACACCGCCTCTGGTGTGGTCTTCTTCTTTTTCTTCCTTATCAACTTCCCAACCACAGCTCCAATCAAACACCCGATTGTGTTTCCGATCATGTCATCGAATTCGAAGACACCTATTTTGAAGGTGAGCTGGATGAGCTCTATTAAGGCTGATAGCAGAAACCCTGCTATAAACACGCGGAGTCCAAGCTTCTCTCCAAAACACAAATAGAGCAAAACTCCAAGCGGAATAAACAACACATAATTCAAGAGAATCTCAATACTCAGCTCCGGGTGACTGTAAGACCAGAACGGAACAAGCTCCACTCTTCCCACACCGGTCTTTCGGCCTATGATGGTTTCCATCAAGATGAAAAGGATGTAAGCTGCCAGTAGTGGTCGAGGAGTAACCCTCCTCCCATCAATCAACCAGACCACCAGAGCCACAACAATTAACCACAGCCACCAGTATGCTGGCAGGGAGTTGTATTCATTTAGCAGCGTTCCGGTAAAGTCCATCTATTTTCCTTTCTCTTCTCAACCTCACCATCTCCACACTTCTACCTTTCCCACGCCGCTTCCACACCGCCCCCACTCAACAAAAGATGAGTAGTAAAAGTAGGTAGAGGGAGTGGTGTGCTCCCCGCTCCTGTGGAGGAGTGGTTTTGTTTTGTAGTAGTGGGGTGAGGTGGGTCGATAGATGATTAGGGATTGGTGTCGATATGCACCTCTCTAAACCTCATTTTCTCCTTCTCCTGTGGTCATCCACCCTTCTTTTCACCTATTTCCCTCTCGCCGCCACTCTCTTTTTCTCCCCAACCCTTTGGTTGGGTTGTTTTTGGTAGAGTGGAGTGATTTTTTTGGTGGTTTTGTGGATTTAGGGTGTTATATGGAAGGTGTGGATTGGTAGTTTTTTAGGTTGATAGATGATTAGGGACTAATTGCGTGCTTTAATCACGCTATATGTCCAGTTCTTACACAGTGTAATAAAAAACACTTACACACTGTAAGAACTTCATCTTACATCTTTCGGCACAATCGTTATCTCAAATGCTTCACCTTTCAACTCACCATCCAATTTCTCCATCTGATATGTTGCGTTGATTAGCGCATCAATCATCTTCTGTGATTTGTTACTGAGCATGCAGTACTTCTTCACGTTGTCATATAACTCATCTGCAAGTGCAGATAAAGCAAGCTGATCAAGCTCATCCTGAGTAGGCTTAACTCTGGCCTCCTCTTTATCGCTGCTTCCAAGGATATACTCAAAAGATACTTCAAAGTAATTACTCAGAAGATTGAGCGCCTCAAAGTCTGGCTTTCTTGTTCCTCTCTCCCAGGTTGATACGGTGTTATTTTTAACACCAATCAGTTCAGCCAGTTCAGACTGACTTATACCTTTTTTCTTTCTTAACTGTTTGATTCTTTCTGCAGTTGTAGCCATAGTTTTTCTCCCTTTTATACACTTGATATTCTTACTCTTGTATGGTATCATACAGTTGTATGATATACTACTTCTGTACGAATTTCAAGGAGGTACTTTATGAAAGCAATCTTAATTGGCGTCAGCAAAAAAGCCAAACGCGTAAACACCTGGCCCGATGTGTATGTTGACCAATACACTGTCGATGATCAGGAATTCATCAAAGTATTTGTGACCGAATACGAACTCAAGCACAAACACTTCAACCTTGAAGGAATCCTCATTGGTAATGAGGCCTACCGGATTGTTGAGAAAACCTTCGCAGACAAGCGCCCAAAATATGCGATCTGCAAAGTTGTAAAGGAGGCAGTCAATTGAGAAGACAAGCATTGGAAGCAACACACTATATTCCCTACAAGCTCATCCAATCCCTATCCAACAACTCTACTATCCTGCAAAACCAATCCACAACCACTGTGGAAGGTAAGGCAAGAGTAGAAAAAGAGGTTCAGATAAGGCTTGAAAATGACATCCTCAAGTACGGCATAAACGACAGCATCCTTGTCAATGCTGCAGTGATTTGGCTTTCACCTGGTAAACTCATCTTCATCTTGGAACCGACAAAGAGCCAATTCCTGCAAAGACAGTTCAAACTTGAAACCGAACTTAAAGTTCATCACAAGGGAAACCTCTTCCTGGTTGATGAAATCAACTATTCATCCAAGCCGATTCACCCTATCCTTTACACTTCATTCCTTTCAGTAGATCCTTCTTACCAGCCACCCGTTACCGGATTCGACTGGGAGATGGAAACACACTGGAACAAACCGGCACAGACTCCTGAAGAGTATGCCGCTCACTTCGCAAATCCTCTTATTGCAAAAGTGAGATGTAGGGATGGATATCTTCCCATGATACTGGACAATGGCGAGAAAGCCATACCAGTAACAGCCAAGCCATTCGATGGTGAAGATTTAAACCATTGGGGTAAACCCAGCAAATTCAATGTCGCAAGCACCAGTCCAATGTATGTCCTGCTTGAAACCAGGTCATACTTTGAGCGCAGATACTTCGACATCGAAAAAGGCTGTGTTCTCAGGGATGATATGAAGGAACTGGTATGTACTGATGTGCAGTACCCATTCTTCCCTTACCATCCGGTCCTTACCGTTTCTGCCTAGTTTTCTTTTCAGCTCCCTTTGGGGCTTTAATCATTACCCACACCCAGGTAATCATTAAAGCCTCAAAGGTTTTTTGTTTTCTCTACTTTTCTATTTCTTTTCTTCTTTTCTCCAGCATCTCTTTTATTTCATCAAGTGCTTCAGAAAGAGGAGTTGTCTTTCCTTGTTCTACATCCTCAAGCCCTTGCTTAAGCTTGGCATATAGCTCTTCTCTATCAATTTCAGATAACATGTCCATCACATCATCTTCAGAGTTTATACCTGCCTCTTTTGCTGCGCCAGACATACCATCCTGCAGATTCTGCATGGCTTGTATAGCAATGTTATCTGAACCGAAGTTATCAGTTTTCATCTTTCCTACTTCCTTGCTTTCGATAATTCTCTCTTCCATGGCTATCTAATTTTCTACACTGAAGTCCTTATGAGGACTGGTGCTATTAAAGGTTGATGAATACTTAGACATTTAAGTCGAGATTATAGGGTTTTTCGGGCTATTTTTGCCCGTTTTTCCTCTATTCACCACCATTTTCCCGGTATTTGCTACCCTTTTATCGGCCACTTAAGCCTTTATAAACAAAGGATTTATATACGAATGTACTTATATATACACATTTTATAAGTGGTCGATGAATGGATAGGGACTAATGTCTATTATTGAATATTCCCAATCTCTTTACATTGCTCCCATGCCTCTGTAGGATCCACAGACACACCCTCTATACCTATCGCATAACCGGTGATTGTAATATTAATATCATCAATAGATGCATATTCTGCATTACTCATTTCGATCATTGTCATTCGTTCAGTCAAAGCAATTGTACTGTCTCCCGGTTGTAATGCTGTCATCTCTGCACTACCATACGCATAGATAATTGTTCCGTCATTATCACTAACAGGAATCCATTCATTATCAACATCAAAGGAGTAAAGTACCCCATCTACAGTTGTCGGCATATCCACTTGAATAAAAATGTACATTTCTTCAGTTGCGTCATTATATACAACTGGCTTTACATCAAAACTACCTCCCGGTCCAACTTCTGTTGCTTTCATATCAGTGGACAGATCGAATTGAAACACCGTCTTTTTTGAAAGTTTTGATGTTTCACTACTTGTAAAAAACAATGACGTTATTGCATATACAATAATTGTTGTCCCCAGTAAAATCCCGGAAGCAATTCCTATCTTAACTGCTTTCTTATTCATATAAGATCACCTTGTGATGCTTAATCTCTTCCATAAAGGTCTCTTGTGTAAACCTTGTCTTTCACATCATCCAAACAGCTATCATATCTGTTAGCAATGATTGCCTGGCTCTGTTTCTTGAATTCATCCAAATTATTAACAACCACTGATCCAAAGAAAGTACTTCCATCTTCCATTGTCGGCTCAAAGATAATGACCTTGGCACCCTTAGCCTTGATACGTTTCATGACACCCTGGATAGAACTCTGACGGAAATTATCCGAATTGCTCTTCATGGTTAACCGATATACGCCAACAACGACTTCCTTTTCTCTGGATTTGTCATACTGACTATTAGCTTCATAAGCACCCGCAATCTCAAGAACCCGATCTGCTATAAAGTCTTTTCTTGTCCTGTTACTTTCAACAATTGCAGACATCATGTTCTGAGGAACATCTGCGTAGTTTGCCAATAACTGCTTTGTGTCCTTCGGCAGACAATATCCGCCATATCCAAAGCTTGGATTATTATAATGAGTTCCAATACGTGGATCTAAGCAAACACCTTCTATGATCTGCTGCGTGTTCAATCCTTTTGTTTCGGCATATGTATCCAGCTCATTGAAGTAACTCACCCTCAATGCAAGATATGTATTCGCAAACAGTTTCACAGCCTCAGCTTCTGTGAATCCCATAAAAAGCACATCGATATCTTCCTTGATGGCTCCCTCCTGAAGTAACTCAGCAAACTCTTTTGCCTTTTCCTCGGTATCCTCATCACAGGATACAATAATGCGGGAAGGATACAGGTTATCATATAAGGCTTTTGACTCCCTCAAAAATTCAGGACTGAAAATAATGTTCCTGCTCTGATACTTCTCCCTGACGCTCTTTGTATAACCAACCGGAATTGTGGACTTGATAACCAGAATCGCATTTGGATTCACACTCATTGCCAATTCAATTACCGCTTCCACAGCTGAACAGTCAAAATAATTCTTTTTACTGTCATAGTTCGTCGGAGCCGCAATGATAATGAAATCAGCATCCTTGTAAGCCGAAGCCCCATCAGTTGTAGCAACCAGATCTAGCTCTTTTTCTGCCAGATATTTTTCAATATACTCATCCTGAATCGGAGAAATCTTATTGTTGATCTTTTCAACCTTCTCCGGAACAATATCTACAGCAGTAACCTGATTATGCTGAGCCAAAAGCGTCGCTAAAGACAAGCCCACATATCCTGTTCCGGCAACTGCGATTTTCTTATTCATAAACTTCTATTTCCCTTTCTGAAAAAATACGAATCACACTCTGTAAAATTCTCTATACCATTCTGCAAACTGTCTCAGTCCGTCTCTCAAACTTGTACTCGGCTTAAACCCGAAGTCTCTCTCCAAAGCGCTGGTATCAGCATAAGTTACCGGCACATCTCCCGGCTGCATGGCCACAAGTTCTTTATGACTTTCAAAATCATAATCCTCAGGCAGTACCTTTGCCCTGACTAACTCTTCGCTCAATATTTGCACAAAATCCAATAAATTCTCCGGATTACTGTTACCGATGTTATAAACAGCATACGGTGGTATAGGCAGACCGTCTTCTCCGTTCTTTCTCTCCGGAGCTCCCTGCATTACTCTCTTTACACCTTCAACAATGTCATCTACATAAGTGAAATCTCTCTTACAATTTCCGTAATTAAATATCTGAATCGTCTCACCTTTCAGCAGTTTATTGGTAAAACCAAAGTATGCCATATCCGGTCTTCCTGCCGGTCCATAAACGGTAAAGAACCGAAGCCCTGTCGAAGGGATGTTATATAACTTGCTATAGGCATGAGCCATCAACTCATTACTCTTCTTTGTCGCTGCATAAAGACTCACCGGATTATCAACCTTATCCTCGGTACTGTACGGAACCTTCTTATTGGTTCCATAGACAGACGATGACGAAGCATACACCAGATGTTCTACCCCCTTCGCTCCGCCATCATAAGAATGACGACAGGCTTCCAGAATATTGTAGAATCCAATCATGTTAGACTGGATATAAGCATCCGGATTGGAAATGCTATAACGAACACCGGCCTGAGCACCTAGATTGACTACAATATCCGGCTTGTAGTCATTAAAAATCTGATCAATCAGAGCTTTATCAGCCAGATCACCTTTAATAAACTGATATTTGGATTCATCATATTCAGATACACATTTTTCAATCTCACTAAGTCTCCACTCTTTAATAGAAACATCATAATAATCATTCATGTTGTCTAAGCCCACGATATGAATCGGAGACTGTGTCCGGAGAAGTTCCAAAACCAGATTACTTCCGATGAATCCCGCAGAACCGGTGATAAACACTGTTTTATTCTTAAGTTCAATGCTTTGCATTTCTCTTCTTCTCCCTCTATCTTTCTGACTTCCTATACTGATACGTCGGCACTACTTCCGCCACGATTGCCTTCATATCCTCACTCTCCTTGTGGCTGGCTTCATCCAGCTGCCTCAGTTTTTTCTCAAACCAATCATCATCCATCTGGATCGGTTTCCCGATATGAATGAGTTCGTTTTCTGTTTCCTGAAGTCCTTCCTCATCCATCAGAAGTTCTTCATATAATTTTTCTCCCGGGCGAAGACCGGTGTATTTGATCATGATATCCACATCCGGTGTGTATCCGGACAGACGGATCAGGTTTCTTGCCATATCATCGATTCTTACCGGGTCTCCCATATCCAGAACGAAGATTTCTCCGCCCTTGGCATAGTAGGATGCCTGCAGTACCAGTGACACTGCCTCCGGTATGGTCATAAAGTAACGAATGATATTTTTATCGGTTACGGTTACCGGACCGCCCTCTGCAATCTGCTTCTTGAAGAGAGGGATAACGCTTCCGTTGCTTCCCAGTACATTTCCGAATCGAACAGCCACAAAGTCCGTGTTTTCACACTGACGGTTCATCATCTGCACTACCATCTCGCAGAGACGCTTGGATGCTCCCATGATATTGGTAGGGTTGACTGCCTTGTCCGTAGAAATCAACACGAACTTTTTCACGCCATGCTGTGCCGCTGCCACTGCAGTCTTATATGTACCCATGACGTTATTTTTGATTGCCTCATTCGGGCTGTCCTCCATCAGCGGCACATGCTTATGGGCTGCCGCATGGAATACCACATCCGGTTTATATTTCTCCATAACAGAATTAATGCGGTTCGTATTTCGCACTGAACCGATGAGCACTGTCAGGTTAAGTTCTTTATATTTCCGCTTCAGTTCCTGCTGTATCTCGTAGGCATTATTTTCATAGATATCGAAGATAATCAGCTGCGCAGGATTTGCACTTGCAATCTGTCGGCACAGCTCACTTCCGATGGAACCGCCGCCTCCGGTAACCAGAATGGTCTTGCCGCGAAGGACATGGAAGATTTCTTCATTATTTACCTTGACCTGAGCGCGACCCAGTAAGTCCGTGATTTCCACATTACGCAGTTTGCTGACGCTGACCTCTCCATTTACAAGCTGGTAGACACCCGGCACCGTCTGCATCCGGCATCCGGCATCTTTGCACAGGTTCAGGATATCCTTGCGGTTCTTTCCGGTTGTCGCAGGAATGGCATAGATAATGTGATTGATATGGTACTTCTTCACCATATTTACGATATCGTAGCGGTTTCCCACAATCGGGACGCCTTCCAGCATTTTCCCGATCTTGGCCGGATTGTCATCGATAATGCAACATACGCGGGTACTCATTTTATCTGTATTCTGAAGCTCTCTGATCAGAACCTGTCCTGCTGCCCCTGCTCCGATGACCATGATTCTGTCCTGTTCTTTCAACGAATCAAATCGTGGATTCCTATTGGAATACGCCCTTACCAGACGGTAAGAAAATCTCATTCCCGTTGTCAGGCAGAAGCTTAAGATATATCCCATGAAGTAATAAGCTCTCGGCATCCGAAGATGCATGAAGAAGATTCCTGCTCCGTATACTGCTGCCAATACGATGTAAGCCGAGATCATGACTCCCACTTCTGTGATACCTGCCAGCCTCCATACGCTGTGGTACAAACGGAATGCATAGAATACAACTATCGTCGCCGCAATCCAGAAAGGCATGGACCAGATATAGCCCTCAATATAGTTTCTTGGTATCTGAGAAAATAAGAGATCGAACCGAAGCATCAGTGCGATCAGATAAGATATTGATATGATTAATGCATCCATAAATGCTAAAAGGACTGCCCTGTTCAGCCACGGCAATCCTTTACTGTGTTTCTTTTCCATTTAGATAACTATCCCCTTGTAACTCTATAACCTTTGAACATTCTTCAAAATGTTCCTTCTTTTTTCTTCCTTATAGTAAATATGATAAGTCCTGCTATAATAACTGCACCCGTTGCTATGATTGCGTTTACCGGATCTACTGCCGTCACACCTTCGAACATTTTCTTCCTCCTACTCCGTCTTTGCCACAACTTCCAGTCCCACCTGTATGGACTGCATGCGCCCGAACATGGATACTTCCAGATAAGCCTTTCTCTTATGTCGGTCAATCTTCCGGATATATCCTTCCATTCCCTGAAGAGGTCCGGTCGTGACATGCACCTGCGCTCCTTCAATAATGCCTTCTGACATATGTACCAGCTGTTCTTCTCCTCCCATTCGTCGGAGGAATGCTTCCTCCCGGGAGCTTATCGGTACAATCTCATCTCCGGTTCCGATAAGTCTGGTGAGTCCTTCCACACATCGAAGCTGAAGATACAGCTCTTCCAGCTCTTCCGTAACCATAAAAACGTATCCGGGAAAAAGTACCTTCTTTAATGTCACCCATTCTCCCCGCATACGCTTCTTTTCTTCATAATATGGAATGAAGCAGCGCTGAAGTATGGTTTCCGGTATTCTTTTCTGACACTGTATTCTGATATTCTCTTCTGTGCCGGTTCGTACCTGTACCACATACCACATAACTGCTGCCTCTGATTTCCGGAAAAATTTCTAACATTCCTTATTTATGATTCATAATGTAATAAACGCAAAAAAGAGAACCTGTCTCCGCGTCAGATTCTCGTCAAATGGGTATGCTTCGCCATTCTGTCTTTACGCAGGCAGATTCTCTTGCACTATTACATCTTAACCCTTCAAACGCGACAAGGCGACGATTTGAATCTGTTAAAAATTTTTCTATTTTTTTACGCGACAAAACTGACTTTCCGGGAAAGTCAGCTTCGACGTCTATATGTATTATACAAGATTCACTATTTATTTACAAGTATTATCTCCTTTTTTCACTTTTTTTGCACTTTTCCATCAATTCCTTGTCGAATTATGGGGGTTATTCGTTATTTTTCATCAACTGCTCCGTGATTTCCTCCGCAGTCTGCGGCTTTCCGAAGTAAAATCCCTGGATATAGTCCGGGACCATGGTTCTGAGCACTTCGTACTCTTCCTTATGCTCCACGCCTTCCACGCACACTTTGATTCCCACATCGTGGCAGATGGCTATGACGAAGCTTATGAAGGTGGCATCGAATCTGCTGGTAGGGATGTCCTTGATAAAAGTCCGGTCGGTTTTCACGATGTCCACCGGAGCTGTCTTTAACATTTCCAGGGAGGAGTATCCGGTTCCGAAGTCGTCCATGGCGATCCGGATGCCCATCAGGCGTATCTGGTCTAATTTTCCCTGTAATATGTTGATGTTTTTTACCGCGCAGCTCTCTGTCAATTCGATGATCAGATTCTGTGGCGGGAATGTTTCTTCTATTATAATGGCCTCCAGATCCGGTAGGAATCTTTCTTCTACAAACTGGAGTGCTGACACATTGATACTGATGCTGAAAAGCGGATCTGTCGCAATCCATTCTCTTCCCTGCTGCATTGCTTTTCTCAGGATCCAGTAACCGGCATCGTAGATCATGCCGAACTCTTCCAGTATGGGAATGAATACCCCCGGTTTTTCTTCTTTGCCCAGAGTGTCCTTCCAGCGCATCAGTGCCTCTACTCCTGTGATTTTTCCGGTCATGGCATCCACCTGGGGCTGATAACGGATTTCGAATCCCCGATAATCTTCTGCCATGGAAAGGCGGAGCTGCCGCCGCATCTGCCATTTCTTCCGCTCTTCTCTCAGGCTGGCTTTGTTGAATATCTCCATCCGCCCTTTTCCCTGATTTTTGGCATAGCGAAGCGCATATTCGGCACACTGATACAGTTCTTCTGCCGCGTCGCTGTCTCCCGGATACATGGCAGAGCCTGCGGACAGCTGAATCTGAAGACGGTATCGGTTCTTTTCCTCCATCTCTGTCACATATCCGCAAATCTGACCATATATTTCTTTCATTTTCTCTGTTGTTCCGTGCTCAACGATGAGTGCAAACTGATCTTTTTCCAGGCGGAAGATTCGTATGTTGTCTGTAAGCCTGTCCTGAATGGTCTGCGCCATCGACCGCAGGAGCCGGTCACCGAGTGCACGGCCATACAGTTCGTTGATCTGATGAAAGTTATCTATATCTACAATCTGAATTGCGAACTGATCTACAATTCCTTCCTGTATCCTGCTCTCAAGTGCATCAAAGAATGCGTTCTGATTCATGAGCTGTGTAAGCGGATCAATCTTATTGCGTTTTCCCAGCAACTCCATGACTCCTACAAATAACGTCGGCACTCCATAATCGTCCCGCACCAGCCGGCCCCGGCATCGCATCCATGCATATTCGCCGCTTCGTTTTCTGACGCGGAATTCCAGAGAACCGTAATCCAGCCTGTTCTCATTGAATTCCACATGTTTCCGATAGAATCTATCCCAGTCGTCAGGATGCACGATCTGCTCCCAGTAGGGCAGCGGATTCTCTATAATCTCTCCCGGCAGAGCCACTTCCCGGAGAAGGGCAGAAGGGTAGCGATATATGCCCGTCTTCATATTAGAGAAGAATACGAAATCATCCGTACACTGGAGCAGTGCCCCGTACAGCATTTTTGACTGATATTCCACATCAATGGGCAGTTCTTTCCGGTCTTCCGCATATATTTCCATCTTTTGAAATGCACGGGTCTTTCTCCTTCGGAGTTTTGCCTCATACATAAATTCATCTGCCTGGGCAATAATGTCGCTGATACTTTGCGGGTGGTCCACCTGGCAGATTCCGTAAGTAAAGGAAAAGTCGTATGGCTTTGCATATTTCTGCCTGATCCCTTCCGCCGACTTGCGCCACTGACGGATCATCTTCCGGCTTTCTTTTGCATCTACATCCTGAAGTACAATGACGAATTCATCACCGCTCAGGCGGAAGATGAAATCCGGCATCTGTATACGTTCTTTCAGATGCTGACAGATATGCTGCAAAAGGAAATCTCCTTCTGCATGGCCGTAATTATCATTCACATATTTTACATTATCCACATCGAAAAGCAGAACTGAATAAAAATGGTTCTCTCTTTCCATATGGTCAATGACGTTCTGGAGCATGTTTTTCCCGGCTGCACGGTTCCACACCTGACACAGGGGATCCCGGGTGGCTTGTTCCTGGAGCTCCACGAATCTCGTCACATCATAGGAATGCTGCATATGTGCCGGTTTTCCATTCCATCGGACGAGACTGTCGTATTTTTCAAATATTTTATTTACCTTTTCACTATATTCACGCCAGTGTATGACGGCTCCCTCTTCCCGTTCCTTCAGCTCAGATATCTTGCAGCTTTTACAGGGAGCATCCTTGCCGATCTGTGTGGCCTTATAGCACAGATTTCCTCCATTATCATCCAGATCGTATGTTTCGCGCATCATTTTATTCATAAAAATGATTTCGTGTGTATCCATGTCTGTCAGATACAAATTCATCTCAAGCGCGTCGAGAATTGCCAATAATTCCTGTTTTTTCTCTCCCTCACCACCCATACTGTTCTCCTTCACTACAAAATATATTAATATTTTACCATTTTGGTGCAATATTGTCACGATTTCACGTTGAAATTTGTCGATTTCGATAACTGGGAATATTTTACACATAATTTTTTATATTTTTTTCAACTTATGTAGAAAATTTTAACAAATAATTGTATAATATATTTAATAAACTGAAAGAGAGGGTTCACTATGAAACAAAACAATATGTTAGCGATGATTCTGGCTGGTGGCCGCGGCTCCCGCCTGCATGAGTTAACGAACAAAGTAGCAAAACCGGCCGTTTCATATGGAGGAAAGTATCGCATAATTGACTTCCCCCTCAGTAACTGTGCAAATAGTGGTATTGATGTTGTTGGTGTTCTTACACAGTATGAATCAATTCTTCTGAACAGCTACGTAGCTGCCGGCCGCCGCTGGGGTCTTGATGCCAAGGACAGTGGTGTATTTGTATTACCGCCGCGTGAAAAAGCTGATGCCAACCTGGATGTTTACCGTGGAACAGCAGATGCTATTTCTCAGAATATCGATTTTATCGATACATATTCTCCGGAGTATCTTCTGGTCCTGTCCGGAGACCATATTTATAAAATGAACTATGATAAGATGCTGGACGAGCATAAGGCTGCAGGTGCTGATGCTACGATCGCCGTTATCGAGGTTCCGATTAAAGAAGCAAGCCGTTTTGGTATTATGAATACAGATGAGACCGGACGCATTGTGGAATTTGAAGAGAAACCGGCGAATCCGAAGAGCAATCTGGCTTCCATGGGTATCTATATTTTCAACTGGAAGCTTCTGCGCAAGATGTTGCTGGCAGATATGAAGAATCCGGATTCCAACCATGACTTTGGCAAGGATATTATCCCGGCTCTTCTGAATGATGGCAAGACTCTCTATGCTTATAAGTTCAAAGGATACTGGAAGGACGTTGGAACCGTTGATTCCCTGTGGGAAGCTAATATGGATCTGCTGGACAAGAACAATGAACTTGACTTAAATGACCGTACATGGAATATTTATACAGAAGATACTGCAGCACTTCCGCAGTACATCGGACCGGATGCAAGCATTAAGCGCGCATTTATTACACAGGGCTGTGTAATCGAAGGTGATGTTCAGAATTCTGTATTATTTACCGGTGTTAAGGTTGGTGCAGGCGCTAAGGTTATCGACAGTGTCCTGATGCCGGGCGTTGTTGTTGAGGATGGCGCTGTTATTACACGTGCACTGGTTGCAGACGGTGTCAAGATTGGTAAGCAGGCTGTTGTAGGTTCTGCTGACAGTGAGCATATCGAGCTCATTGCGAAACGAGTAAAGGGGGTAGAATAGTAATGGCTAAAGCATTTGGAATTGTGTCTTCTTCTGCAAAACACATTTGGGTAGAAGGACTGGAGACCTACCGCACAATCGGAGCTTTCTCTTTCCTCGGAAGATACCGCACCATCGATTTTCCTATTTCTAATATGAGTAACAGCGGCATTGAACGCATTCAGGTATATGTTAGAAGAAAACCTCGTTCCCTGGCTGAGCACCTGGGAACCGGACGTCACTATAGTATCAACTCCAAGCGCGGCAAGGTACAGATGCTTTTCTCTGAGAACAGAACGGAGAATGATATCTATAATACAGATATCGCAGCATTTTCAGAGAACCTGGAGAGCATTGAGAAGATGATTCCTCCATATGTTGTCATCGCTCCGAGTTATATGGTATTCCAGATGGATTTCGATAACCTGCTTCAGCAGCATATCGATTCCGGAGCAGACATTACCATGTTATATCACTCTGTAGATAATGCAAAGGAATCATTCCTGAACTGCGATATAGTGAATCTGAATAAGCAGAAAGGTGTCCTTTCTATCGAGCGCAACCGCGGTAACGCTAAGAACAGAAATATCTTCATGGATACATATGTTATGAAGAAAGAACTCTTTATTGATCTGGTTAAGGCAGCACAGAGTATTTCTTCTATGTACTCTCTCCGTGATATTGTTAATCACAAATGTGAGGAACTGGATATCCGCGGCGTATCCCATCGTGGTTACTTTGCAGCTATCACAGACTTCAAGGCTTACTATGAGGCAAATATGTCTCTGATCGATATTAAGAGTGCAAGAACACTGTTCGATGAGAACTGGCCAATCTATACACGTACCAATGATTCCTGCCCGACACAGTATTTTGAAGATGCTGAGGTTCGCGGTTCCGTAGTTTCCAACGGATGTCTGATCGAAGGTACTGTTGAGAACTCCATCATCGGACGTGGATGCGAGATCAAGAAGGGTGCTGTAATCAAGAACAGCGTTATCCTTCCGGGCGCATACATCGGCGAGAATGTTCATGTTGAGAATATGGTCGTTGACAAACGTGCGAAACTGATCCATGTAAAAGAGGTCGTTGGAACTCCTGAAGAACCGGGATATGTAAAACGCCGCGATGTGATCTAGAATTGAATATATCTCTTGATAATCTATTGAGATGATGCAGGGACGGGGCAATGCCCCGTCCCTGTTGTGTTTTGTTGGGGAGACGGGGTGTTGGGGGAATTGTGCTTGTTGGAATAGAGGTGCCTGTTTCTGGGCGTGAGCTGATTGTGAGCTGGTTGTGATCTGGCCGTGATCTGGTTGCTATTTGGGAAGGCTGGGCTTGATTGTACTTGATTTACGTGGGGGTTTTGATTTTTTTGATGCAGACACGTAGAATTTGGGGGACGCTACGTGGCTGAAAGCTTTTTTGCGCATTTTACACGTAAGACTTACGAAAAACTACGTGGGAATTTCTGTTTTTCTCCTTCTGACACGTAGGACTTGCGAAAAACTACGTGGCAGGAAGCTTTTTTGCTCATTTCACATGTAATTGCATGTATTGAGCTCAAGTTTTCGCCATAACAAATTCAAACAACAAAAAACCTGTAAAAGTTTATCTTCTACAGGTCTTCAAGCTCCCCGAGTTGGGCTCGAACCAACAACCCCACGGTTAACAGCCGTGTGCTCTACCATTGCCAGGAATACGCACCTTACCGACTATTCCTTAATACTGGTGAAGATATATTTCATCATCGGGCTCACGGCCTCATCAATTTCCGATCTCTGAACAATAATTGTTCAATTGTCGAATATCTTTTCTACCAATTGCTTATAATGATTCTTTACCACTTCATATGCTAAAGAATCTGAAGTTAACTTGAGGGTAGTTTCCCTATAATCACCTTTATAGAAATCCTCGTCACATATCTTCTGAGCCAATTCCAATATATCAATATCCAAAGGGGCTGCAGGTGCAATTTTCGTCCCCATTCCTATTCTATGATTACGCACTTCCTTTACAAGTTTCAAAAAATCGTCATCTATTACAATATGTTCAGATAGTTTATATATGTCATACAAATGTCTTGCATTTCTATGCGCTCTTCCTTGCATATAATAATCACATACCGCAAATACTTTATCAATAAGCGTACGATTAAGTGATTGTACTCTCATAGGAAATATTCCTAAATCATATGTTTCAATTAATTCTTTTTCCACATTTCCCAGTGCATCGAAAATATAATTACCTAATTTCTTTTCTTCTGTAGGAAATGCATAAGACATTAACGATGTTTCCAACTTCACATAAGGTGGAATAGCATTAATCACCCTGTCTCCGACAACTGATTCGTAATAGAAATCATAATGATTCAGATTTTTATCGCTCTCCACAAAATTAAAATTACGAATATCCATCCCCAATTCATCAGCAGTTGGTTTTAAAATATTGTATTTTAATTTCTTGCGCCTTGCTTCGCCCAAATGTTCCGTAAATGTGATATCTATATCCTCTGAAAAACGATCTATCACATGAAACGCTTTTGAAAGAGATGTGCCACCTTTAAAAACAACTGGATATTCAATCACAGACAACTTCTTCAAAATCATAGTTACGTAGTAATCTTTCTCAACAATGTCCTCACTTACCTCTAACTTTTGAGAAGTCAATAAGATTACATCACGGAATAATTCCCTATTTTCTTTATGCAAGTACATGATCCAACTCCAATTCATAATAATATTTAAATGTTGACAACGGATACTTCCTAATATAGCAATCCACATCGCTTCTTTTTATCCCATGAAGCGATATATACTCAGCAAATTTTTCTTTTGCCTCTTCGTATGAATAATCAAGGTATGCATCAAGATTTTTTAGCAATTCCAACATCTGCAATACATAAACATTCTCCTTAGTTATTTGAACTATCGGCTTTCTCACGTAGAATCGTCTGTTTCCAATACGCACCTCTCTGTCTGAGGAATTCGTATTATTACTTACAATTTCAACCACTCTGGGAACCTGAGTCGTTATTCCTATCTGGTTAGCAAAAGAATTGCCACCATAAAATCCGTCAATATTGTCCCCTTTAGAAATAAAGCGGTATCTCGCCACCATATCTGCATTCGGTCCAACTACAGAATTCAGCAAAGTCACCTTAGGAATATAATACACCCCAGTATCATATTTCATAAGCAATCCTTTATCGCAAAGCTTTTTTAATTGCTGATTCAACGCAGATTTTGTTATATTCTCTCTTTCCAAATCCGAAAAGAAAATAGGTTCTGCTTCATTATAGTTTTTCTTGATATAATCATATAGCATAATCATTCTCCGTTCTTAATATTTTAGATTTATCTTCTCCATTTTGTTTAGTTCATTATATTCCACAACCAAAATTGTGTCAACTATATTCTTCCACATGCAATTATTTTTCATTCTACAGAACTCAAAAAAAGCCTGTAAAAGCATCACTTTTACAGACTTTCAAGCTCCCCGAGTTGGGCTCGAACCAACAACCCCACGGTTAACAGCCGTGTGCTCTACCATTGAGCTATCGAGGAATATCACTATTTAATTATAGTCCTTTGCAACCTCTTTTGCAAGGACTTTTTTAAGGTTTTTCATGTACCTTCAAAACTGCACACATAAAATA